>WJPL01000003.1:523644-648708 GCA_009649675.1 Alphaproteobacteria bacterium HT1-32
TCTGCGTCACTCAGTGTCCCGCCTTCGGCAAATACCTCCAGCTGGTTCTGCAACAGAACCCGGCCCATATGCGAAAACGCCTCATCCGCCCAGCCCGGCGAATAAGCTGTCTCAGGACCATAGGGGGCAGACCAGCCGAAGATTTCCTCCCGCGCATGTTCAGGCAGAGCCCTGGCAAAACTGGCAAAGCCGGGAATTTCATCAGACTTCGTGACAAGCACATAAACCGGGAGTGTGAATCCCAGTTTCTTCTGCAACGTCCAGAGACGCTCATATATCTGTTCAGCCTTCGCCGCGATGACATCGGGCGGCTCCATATTCGGTCCGATCAGATCGGATGCCGGGATAGACAGAACAATACCATCAAGCGGGCGTCGGGTCCGGTACTCGCCAAGGGTCGAGACGACATCTTCCCAGCCTTTTTCGTCACCGTTGCGGCCTTCCTGTTCAAGGATCATCGATCCGGCGACGTCGAGCACGACTCCGCGGTCATAAAACCACCAGGAAACCGGCGGGCGCTGCCCGCTTTCGTTTTCTGCCGGGCGCCCCATCGGCAAATTCAGACCGGAATGGGCCAGTGCAGTCGTCTTGCCGCTGCCGGCTTCCCCGATCATCAGATACCAAGGGATTTCATACAGGTAATTACGACCGGCGACGTTCTTGCGCAGGGTTGAACAGGCACGCCGGAATGACTGCTTCAGGCCAAGCGGCGCATGCTGACGGTTCTTTGCCCCGCCACTCATCGTGCTGGAGCCGACTTTCTCACCTTCTTCAGGCTGCGCCGGTTTAGAGCGGAACCAGAGCTGCCAGACCAGGACAATCAGCGCAACAGCGAGCAAAAGGAACAACAGAATCCAGAACGGCAAACCGAGATGCCGGGAGAGAAAACCGAGGAACTGGGTGATAAAGGATTCCATCGTACTACTGACGCGCCAGCTTCATGATACTGTCGATCGACTGCTGCAGGTCGACGGTCATCCCCGTCCAGATGAAATGCTGCAACACCAGCAGAGCCAGAAAAATCCCCCCTGCCAGCAGCCACCATTTCATGGCGGACGGAAGCAGACGATTCCTGCCCTGATCGAGCGTGTGCGCATAGGTCAGCGGGAACAGGCGGCGAGCGGAACGATACAGATCAGGCTCGCGACGGGCGACAAAGGTAAACAGTTTCCGCTTGTAGCGATCAATCGCGCCATCATCATCCTGTCCGCGATACTTGCCCCGAAAGCCAAGTGCCAGCGCCAGAAGATACAATACACCAACTTCGGAATGTGCCGGATCACGGGAATCCAGCAGACGTTCCAGCTTGTCAAAAAACACCTGACCAGCAGCATGTGTGCCAAACAGACGGGTTTCCACCAGATTGGACTGCCAGCTTTCCCGCCCGTCCCAGTCCATCGTCAGGAACACCTCATCAGCCAGTGCCGCCATGACAAACTGCGCTTCACGATAAAAGCCGGAACCGTAGTCTCCGCCCGTACGTTCCGCCTCGGCCAGTTGCTTCTCGATCACGGCAGAAATCCGGGCAGCGACGGCATTCGACGAGCGCGCATCGCCTTCCCCCTCCGGCATATCGCCGTCAGGTGCAAAAACCCAGGCACCGGAATGAATCATCGTCTTCAGGCGCATGACTTCTGCATAAAAGTCATGGAAATGGCTCAGGACAAATGATGACCGGTAGTCACCGCTGGCGATAAGGGCAGACATCCGTCAACCAGCTCCCCGGTTTGCGACATAAAGGACAATCTGTGACGGACGCCGCACACCGACCCGGTCTGACGTATTGGTAATCAGCAGCTTCTCACCCGGCCGGATGAACTGATGCGTCGGCTTGATCTCGAACAGAACCACCCCCCGGCTGGGCGACAATGACATTTCGTCTGCCGTATCGATCACCCGCCGGTCGGCACCGAGAATTCGTCGTTCACGCAGCGACCGCATGACATCGGCCGAACCAATCAGGGCTTCGTTCAGCCAGCTGATCATGTCGCCTTCCGTCGCGCCGATCTGGCCACGTGCACCGATCACCAGCCGGTCGCCGATCCAGTCCGGCTGCAGTTCCAGCGAGAACTCGTTCTCTTCCAGATCAAACGGCAATGTCCGGAAGCTTTCATGCACGGTATCGATCATACGGAAAACGTAGCTCGACAACTCACCGAAACTGTAACGCAGATCGTTGTGATTATAGGTCGGAAAGACCGGCGGCACGCCACCGACGCCCAGCGTCGAGACACTGCCCGCTACCCCGCTCAGGGCAAGGAACAAGGGATAGGGATGCGCCACCCCGGTATTCAGCACCGCCTCGAACATTGGCAACTGCGCACATAAAGACCGGATCAGCATATCCGTTTCAAGCAGCATCGGACGGTCAGCTTCTGAGCCCGGCGCCCGCGCCCGTTCGCTCAGGAACGAGGCTTTCTCGCGCAGCTTTGCCGCGACTTGCGAACACAACTCACCCAGCGGCGTCTGGGTCGGCACATGCAGCAAAGGCGGAATGAAATCGGTCAGGCTGTAAGCGTCGTTGCGGATAACAATCTGTGCCAGCGGAAAGCCGACATATTTCTGTGGCGGCTTGTCGACCACCAGCAGGCTGAGCCGGGGCCGCAGGCGCGGAATGCGCAGATCCCCCTCACCTGTATTCTCATCAACAACTGACGGGCCTTCCGCAGATTCATAACGCGGCAGGCTGCCGGCGACAGACGCTCCACCCGGCTGTTCTGCCGGGACCACCAGATACAGCAGGATCGGTTTGTCGCGAAGCCCCTCTTCAAAGGGGGTCAGGTCAACTTCCAGATCACCATCAAGCTGCGCATCATGAGAGACCACCAGCCCGTCAGGCATCACGGCTTCAAGATCCGTAACCCGGAACACACCGGACACCAGCAAGGCCGGGTCAATCCGCACACGGCGCAGCCCCCAGTGATACTGCATCCCGGTGGTCAGGTGGTAATGTAGCAGCGATTCCTGACGCAGGAAGGATTGCTGGAAATGCTGAGGTGCCAGCAGCATACCCTCGTGCCATTGTATCGCCTGCGGCAAATCCCGCGCATTTCGCATGTTGGTTGACCCGTTAACGCCGTTTCACTTGACTAGTCTCAATGGTTAACAGACATGATTAAGACCAGACTTGCCGGAATCTTGCCAATTTCCATCAATGCTTATTTATAACCGGCTGGAATCCCTTGCAATAAAAAGCACTTCCTTTGCGCATTAACCATTTTTGGTTCCACAACAGGTGGTATGCGGCATGTTTCAGATGGGAATATTTGGTTAACAAACAGGTGCTTCCGGATCACCCGCCCGAGATCGCGTTAATAACGGCGCAAGAGTTGGAAGTATTCCCACCGCAGCTTTTCACGGCCTGTACGAGCAATTTCTCGGTGCGTTTCAGATGATCGATACGCCTGCGTACCCCATCCAGAATTTCGCTGGCGACGGATCTTGAAGCCAGACAGTCGATCTGGTTTTGGTCCAGCATCAACAACATTCCCGCCAGGTCCTTCAGGGAGAATCCCAGTTCACGGCCTTTCTTCAGAAATTCCAGCCTGCGGATATCTTCAGAGACATACAGGCGATGCCCTCCCGAAGATCTCCCCGGCTCCGGTATCGCCCCCATTCGTTCGTAATATCGGATGGTAACAACCTTTATTCCGGTTTCTCGCGAGAGTTCGCCGATTGTCAGATACACAGCTTTCACCTCTCCTGAATAAGGCCTTGAACCTATAGGCACTATAGATGTCAGGATGTTCCGTCCTCAATGGAAGGAAACATTTTGTGATGTCTGACCGGAAACTTCTCATCACCGGGCTGGTGGGCTCAATAGCAACGGCACTTTGTTGTTTCACGCCGTTACTGATCATCCTGGCAGGCTTTGCGGGAATCATGGTCCTGCCATTCTGGCTGGATTACCTGCTTCTTCCCGCGCTCCTGAGCTTTCTCATTCTTACAGGATTCACGATATGGCGCATGGCCTTCAAAAATCATCAGAGATAACCTGTCCCGAATGCAGCTATCGCCAGACAGAGATTATGCCGACGGATGCCTGTCAGTACTTTTATGACTGCAAAAATTGCGGAACAGTGCTGAAACCGCTCGCCGGCGACTGCTGCGTTTTTTGTTCCTATGGGACAGTTCCCTGCCCTCCGGTTCAGGCAGATCGCAACTGCTGCGGCTAACCTATGCCGGCGGCAGGAAAGGCTCGATCGCGAAGGTTTTATCCAGCAGATAAATGCGGATGCCGCGTGTCGCACCAACCGCAGCCCGATGGTCGCCAGGCGCGAAGTAATCAGCGAAAACGATCATGCCGATGGCCTGTACCACCGTATCGGGCAACAGCTGTGGCTGAACCACCTGACCGGGCACAACCTCCCAGCGCCAGACATCAAATCCGCGGGGATAATCAAGCCGGTACTGTTCCACCTTCGCGAACCAGTCGCGCGCCGGTAATTGCAGCAACTGGTCATATAATGTCGCATCGTAAACCAGAACCGCATCAACCGCGACCGGGCTGTCGTTATTAACTTTCGGACTGACCTGAATTTCGATGACCTGGGTTGCAACCGAGCCGAGGCGCGGATCCGTTTGCGGCGCAGAACCGCAGGATGAAAGAGCAAGCGCCATGGCCCCTGCGCTGAACATGCGCATCTTCATGCTGAAATCTGAAAGCGTCAGGGATGCCAAGGCTGCTGTTACCATTCCGGTTTGCTGACCGACAGAATAGACCGACGACCCGCAGATATGAAAGACTTGAGGTATTAAGGGCCGAAAATCACTGAGCTACAGGCGGACATCATCCTTGCCGGGCGTGACGACAATGGCCGCCGTTCCGGCAACTTTCTTGATCCGGTCGGCCTCAATCCGCGCCTTTTCACGTGTCTCGAAACTGCCGGAGCGAACATAATAGAGTGTGCGCCCCTGCGAATCCGTACCACGAACAACAAAGCCCTCGACACCCTGTTTGCCAAACCTGGCGACCAGACGATCTGCATTGGTCTTGCTGGAGAACGCCCCGACCTGAACACTGAACGATCCCGCAGCAACCGGTGCAGGAGCAGGTTTGGCAAGCGCTTTTGGCTTGGTCCCGCTCTGCCCTTCAAGATCACGCGCCAGTTGCTCCAGCGGCGGTGCTGGCGGCAGATCATCCGCTTTCGCCGGTGCATCCGCAGACGGGAGAGCCGGCGGTTTCGGAGGTGCCAGAGATGCGGATGGCGGCGGCGGTGCAATGACCTTCGGTGCAGGCGGTGCCGCAACCGGCGGCGGGGCCGTCACGGCTGCAGAAGGTGCCGGCGGTGCAGCAGGCGCTGCGGCTGCCGGGGCAGCAGATTCAGAAACTGCCGGTGCAGCCGGCGGTGGAGCAACAGCAGCTTTCGGTGTAACGGCAACTTTCGGTGCGGCAGGAGACGGGGCTGCTGCGGGCGGGGCAGCCTGCGCAACCACTGGCGGCGCCTTTTTCGGTGCCATAAGGGTTTCTGATTTGCCGGAAGAGCCAGCCATATCACCATCAGCGGCAGACCCGCTCTGCATCCTTGAAGCCCGGTCATCCACCGGATCCGGCGACACGATTGCGGCACCGGTGAACATACCGGCCAGGAAAATCAATAAACCTGCCAGCACAATGCCTGCGATCAGCATGAAGCGCATGTTACTGTCCTTGCCCGTTTCCGGCTTTTCTTCGCCTGTTCGCCACTTGAGCGGTTGCTCCTCAACGTCGCCCGGATAGGAAAGCGATTCATCCTGTGGTGCCGGTTCTCGCAAGAATTCCGGCGCCGGATCATAGCTCGGTTTCATCGGTGTGATCGACATCGCAGACCATCCCCTGGCATTGACGGGTCCAGAATGACCCGCCTGCACCAGACCACAGAACGCTTACCAGACCGTAAATTTCAGAAATTTTTCCCGCTCGTCCTTGCAGAAGCAGACCGCCGGACCGCCGGATGCCACATATCAATGACAACCCCCCTCCGGAACTGATATGATCCTGTTATTATTTGAGGGGACCCTTAATGCCGCCAGCCGCCCGCCTTGGCGATATGATCAAACAGGATGCGCCGCATTGTCATGCGCCAATTCATCCTGCTGCACCGGTTCCGACCCCGGCACCGCATCCCGGTTTGCCACTGGCCATCATCAAGGGGGCCGGTACTGTCATGATCGGTGGCCCGCCTGCGGCCCGGGTGATGGATCAGTCTGCTCCCTGCATGCTGCCCGGCTGTGTTCCCGGTGGTCCGGGCATGATCATGAAAGGCTCGGCGACGGTCATCATTGAAAGCATGCCCGCCGGCCGGCTGAATGACATGACCTCGCATCCCAGCTGTGTCGCACCGATCCCGGCTCCCGTTGGCAAGGTTATCGGACCGGGCTGTCCAACCGTCATGATCGGCGGCTGAACGGGCATGCGCCCCGAACTCTTCGATCAGTTCAGACCCGTCTGCCCCGGCAGCCTCATGCGGGATGGTATCGAGGCACCGCTATGGCTGGCCACCGACATCAGGACAAGCGATGGTCATCTCGATCAGGCAGTGCTGCATGGCGGTGATGGTGACACGGTTCAGGAGTATCCTGTTCTGAACGGCGCTCCCCTGCTGATCGGTGATATCCGCAGCTATCTGTCAGATCATCAGAGCCACCTTCTGCTGCGCGACGACCTGTCCCCAGATATCGAGAGTATCATCGGAGACGGCATCGGCAGCGGCAGTCTGTTCGACATGACACGCCAGCATCTCAGCACCTATGCCTGGGATCACTATGCCGGACTTGATCCGTCGGAAATTACCGAAAAACCGCGTCCCGGCGCTGCCTTGCGCTGTCTCGAAGCCGGACTGACCATGGTCGGCTCCCTGCCCTCCGGCCCGATACTGGATGTCGGCTGCTCGGTCGGCAGGACAACCTTCAGACTGGCAGAAAAGTACAAACGCCCTGCCCTTGGTGTCGATCTCAATTTTTCAATGATCCGTATGGCGCAATCGATCCTGCGCCGGAATGTCGTCGATTATCCCCGGCGTCGTCTTGGTCTGGTATATGACCGACGGCAGTTCGATGTTTCGCTGGGTGGCAGGGATTTTGCCGACTTCTGGGTAGCCGATGCAACTGCGCTTCCGTTTCGTACTGCAAGCTTTGCCCTGACAGTGGCGCTGAACTCCACCGACAGTGTCTCCAGCCCGGCGGACCTGATCGCGGGCCTGGCGCGGGTCACCAAGCCTGATGGCTGGCTGGTACTGGCGACACCCTATGACTGGTCATCCGCGGTAACGCGGACAGAAAGCTGGATTGGTGGCCATTCACAGCGCGCTGAGGACAAAGGTGCCGCAGAACCACGGCTGCGCGCATTGCTGCGGGAGGCAGGCTGGAACATTATCGAAGAAATCCCGCACCAGCCCTGGGCAACCCGCCTGCACGACCGCAGTTCAGTGGATTATTCCGTCCATCTGATCGTCGCCCGGCGTCAGGCCTGAACTTATCAGCAGATCCCGGACAATACGGCTGACGCCGATTCCCTGATGCAAAGATACGGGTTTGACGGTTGTCAGTCTTCGCCCAGCAGTTCGATGATCTGTCGCATCTGTTCGATATGTTCTTCCGACCAGGCACGCATGCGTTCAGCTTCTTCCGGTGACACGCCCATCTTCCCGGCCCATTCTTCGAGCAATTCGGCTTCAGCGGGATGGAATTGCTGATCCGCATAGGAGATCAGGAATAACAGCACCATCGTTGCATTCTTCGCACGCTTGGTATCGAAGACCGAGAAATCCACATCTGCGAAAAATGCCCCCTGTGGCGGCTCTTCATCGATATCCAGATGAGCGCGAATTTTCTGAACAAAGTCATCCTCATCATCCGGCACCCGCCAGTCAGCCAGAACCAGCTTCGCCGCGAGATGACTAAATGCATGCTTTTGCTTTTCGTTCAGTACATCCAGAATTATCTGTCTTGGCCGGTCAGCCATGCCCATCCTCCCCTGATACTTTCCGTGCGATCCAGCCTCTCTTCTCGCCTTCTTCCCCAAGACGACGACCTTTCATATCATATTGTTCGGTCTCGCCAACCGGCTGACCCTTTGCCCAGTGGCTGCGTTCCTGAATCCGGCCGTTCTTATGGTGGACAATGCGCACCCCGTTCAACAGCCCGGCATGATAAAACGCCTCAACCCGAACACTGCCATCCTCCCAGTATTCATGGTCCTCGCCTTCCTGCAGATCATCAGCATAGCGGCTTTTGCGGATCAGTCGGCCATGATCATCAAAATACCGGGTCTCACCATTCAGCATGTCGGCGGCATAAGTCATCTCCGCGCTGGGGCGACCGTTATCATGATAGACGGTCATGATACCCTCCTTACGGCCACCACGATAACGGATGACCGACTGCTCGCGGCCTGCAGCATATAGCGTCATCACACCATCAATAACGCCGTTCCGATAATCAATTCTCTGAACAAGGCGCCCTTGCGGGTCATAATTCAGCATCTCGCCGGACAGCAGGCCATCACGGTAGTTTGCCCGCTGCACCACCCGTCCACCCGGACCATAGGCAATCAGTTCGCCATGCAGAACCCCGCCCCGGAAATGCATTCTTCCCGTCGGGTTCCCAGCCTCATCAAAAGAATCATACTGTCCGTCAGGCTTGCCGTTTACCGTGCGGTAACGGGTACTTGGCGCACCGGTATCGTGGAATTCCTCGATATCCTCGACCACAGGTGCAGCCGGTTCCGAAGCAGCTTCTTCAGCCGGATCAATAAGGGTTTCATCGCCCATCATCAGTTGATCTTCACCATGCCGCCCTTGACCGTCAGCATGCCGCCACCGTCAACCGTGCCCGTTGCACTGGCTTTCACATTCAGCATGGCACCCGCCTTCACCTCGACATTCGCACCGGCCTTGCCCGTCCAGTTGGCACCAGCCTGACTGGTCAGATTAGTACCGGCCTTGTCCGTCAGTTCTGTCCCCGCCTTGTTGGTCATTGCCGTACCTGCTTCAGAGGTCATGTCTTTTCCGGCCTTGATCTTGATCGATCCACCCGCCTCGATGGTCAGGTTTCCGTCAATTTTCAGGGTATAATTGCCTTTCACCTGATGGGTGAAATTGGCGTCATTGGTATGCTTTTCGTCCTTCTTGACGGATAAGGTCCGTGTACCCGCAGCAACCTTGTGGGTTTCATTTCCCTTGGTGACTTCAATGGTCCGGTTACCGGCAGAAATTTTCTTGGTGTAATCACCTTTGGTCACCGTGTGTTTTTCGTCGCCTTCCTTGACTTCTATCGTCCGGTCATTGGTAATTTCTGTCTTCTCGTCATGCAGCACCTCCATGAACCGGTCATTCTCGATGGTCAGGTTATGGTCTTTCTGGGCATGGAAATAGACTTCTTCAGAGTCCTTCTTGTCCTCGAACCGGATCTGGTTGAAGCCACCCCCGCCCTTGGTTGAGTTCGACTTGATGGTGCTTTTCGTCATTTCGCCCGGCAGGCCCAGCGGCAGGGTATTTTCACCATTATAGACGGCACCTGTGACCAGCGGCCGGTCCGGATCTCCGTTCAGGAAACTCACCACGACCTCCATGCCGATCCGGGGCAACCACCAGCCACCCCAGCTTTTCCCGGCCCAGCTCTGCGCCACCCGGATCCAGCAGGAGGTATTCTCATCCTTCTTGCCATCCCGGTCCCAGTGAAACTGGACTTTGATGCGCCCGAACTTGTCGGTGTAAATTTCTTCCCCGCTGGCACCGGTAACCACCGCCGTCTGCGTACCATGAATCCGGGGCTTCCCTGTCCGTCGCAGCGGGCGGTAGGGAGTTGTCGACGGAATAGCCTTGAAGCTGTTGCCGTAATGATCGTCCCTGGCGTGATGGGCGACTGATGTCAGCATGAATTTCTTGTTGTCGACATCCTTTCGGGAATGCCCCGTCACGGTAAAGACATGTCCGGATGTCAGGCAGGGTGCTGTTGTTTCACCGCTCAGAATAACCGCCGGGAATTCCAGTTCTTCCAGCCGAAGGGTCGCCAGCTTCTCGCCAGTCGCCTTCGCATCATAACGGCCGGGATATTCGTAATATTCCTGCTTCCAGTCGCCCTCTGCCTTGACCAGCAGGTCAGTGCTGGGAGTTTCATAATTGTAATCCCGCAGCGCCACCTTTCCCGTTGTCACGGACTGACGGAGTGCACAGCTCAGAATAGCATCGGACTGATAGCTATCGACCCGGTCGGTCGGCGCCATCGTCAGGGTACTGACATAGGGACAATCGGGATGCGCATCGGCGTCATCGGCCAGCACGAGCTTGTGAACACCGTCGGTATGTTCGAAGAAGTAGAAGATGCCGTCTTCTTCCATCAGGCGGCAGACAAACTCGAACGGGCTTTCCTGATACTGAACGCAATAATTCCGCGGTGAATAGGTCTTTGTCGTGGAATCCGAATAATCCGTGAAACCCGCATCATCAAAGATCGCCTTGATGATCTCGACCGTACTTTTCTCCTGAAAAATACGGCAGTCCCGACCCAGCGTCAGCAGCCAGAACCAGGGCCGCATCTCGACCGCATAATAGCTGACATCAGGGTCAACGCCGGTATGGGTGAAGCTGGAGACGATACCGTCAATGAACCGCTTCGTGCCATCCGGATAGACCATTGTGATGGTCGCATGTTCGCCGACGATCTTTTCAAACGACAGATCATCATCAACCGAAACACATTCCAGATGAAACTCGAACAGGCTGGATATCCGTTCCTCACCGTGGAACTGCCGCAGGATCAGCTTGTCTTTCCCCAGCGGAGAATTGACCGAGAGATAGACATTGTCCTGTGTCAGGCTGTCAGCCATTGCACCGGGTACCTTCGTTATCGGTTATCGTCATGCCGTGGACTCATCAGAGAAACGATAGGCGAAACCGCCGTCTGAATCGAGGGTGACCTCGACCCGGCGGAAACTCTCCCGGTTTGCCATCCGGCGAAGAACCTCACCCGACAGGTCCGGCAACAGGCCGTTCGTCAGCAGACGGTCAATCTCGCGGGCACCCGCATCCGGTGCCGCACAAAGATCAGCGATATGGTCGATCAGGGAAGGATCGACAATCAGGTCTGCCCGGCGACGTTCCGAGAAACGGGTGACAATCTGCCCCAGTTTAAGTTCCACAATCTCCCGCAACCGGTCGCGGCCAAGCGGCAGATAAGGCGCTATCGTCATCCGCCCCAGCAAAGCTGGCTTGAAATGTCGCACCAGCTCCGGTCTGATTTCCTGCATCAGTGCATCCGTATCCGGGCTTCCGCCGTCGGCACAGGCCGCCATGATGGCATCTGTCGCCAGATTCGACGTCAGCAGAAACAGGGCGTTTGAAAAACTGATTTCCAGCCCCTCCCCGTCTTCCATGAAACCACGGTCAAAGACCTGATAGAAACTCTCCATCACATCGGGATGCGCTTTCTCGACCTCATCCAGCAGCACCACGCAGTAGGGGTTGCGCCGGACGGCTTCGGTCAGCACACCACCCTTGCCGTAACCGACATAGCCGGGCGGTGATCCCTTCAGCTTCGCCACACTGTGCGATTCCTGATATTCGCTGAGGTTGACTGTAACCAGTTGCCGCTCACCGCCATAGAGCAGGTCAGCAATCGCCAGTGCGGTTTCCGTCTTGCCGACGCCGCTTGGTCCGACCAGCAGGAACACTCCTACCGGACGCCCCGGATCTCCAAGATCCGCACGATAGGTTGCCACCCTCCGCGCGATGGCACGCAGGCCATCCGGCTGACCGACGACCCGCTCCCCCAGGCGGCGTTCCAGTTCCAGGACCGCATCTATTTCATCGGTCAGCATCCGCCCGACCGGCACCCCGGTCCAGCCGGCGACCACATTTGCCACGGAACGAGCATCAACAGACATCGGCACCAGCGGCATGTCCCCCTGCAGTTCGTGCAGTTCACGCAGCCGTTCCTGTGACGGATCACCCTCTTCCGCTTCAATCACCCTGACGAGTTCAGCTTCCTGCTGCCAGCGGGCTTCAAGCGCCTGTTTTGTGGACTGGGCCTGGGTCAGCGATTTCTGATAGTCAGCCAGTCTGTGTGCCGCATCTTCCACCCCGCGGTCTGCGGACCTTGTGGCAACCGCGATCTCCGTTTCCAGCCGCTGAATTTCACGGCGGGCATCTTCCAGTTCCGGCGGTTCACCTGCACGGGCCAGCGCCACCCGCGCTGCTGCGGTATCCAGTACACCGATGCATTTATCCGGCAACTGACGCCCGGTGATATAGCGATGTGACAGGCGTACAGCTTCACGTACAGCCTCATCCTCGATATCCACGCCATGATGCTCGGACAGTTTCTCAGCCACGCCGCGCATCATCGCAATCGCCGTTTCCACGTCAGGTTCATCGACACGCACGACCTGAAAACGCCGGGCCAGTGCCGGGTCTTTTTCAACATACTGTTTGTATTCAGCCCATGTCGTCGCCGCGATGGTCCGTAACTCGCCACGTGCCAGCGCCGGTTTCAGCAGGTTCGCCGCATCCTGCGATCCGGCGGCACCGCCCGCACCGATCAGCATATGTGCCTCGTCGATGAACAGAATGACCGGCTCAACCGAGGCTTTTGTCTCTTCGATCAGCTTGCTCAGCCGTTCTTCAAACTCGCCCCGTACACCAGCGCCCGCCTGCAGCAAGCCGATATCGAGACTGCGCACAGCCACATCACGCAGCGAGGGTGGGACATCCCCCTCTGCCACCCGCAGCGCAAATCCCTCGACCACGGCGGTTTTGCCGACACCTGCCTCGCCTGTCAGAATGGGATTGTTCTGCCGGCGGCGGCACAACACATCGATAACCTGCCGGATTTCATTATCCCGCCCGACAATCGGATCAATTCGCCCGGCCCGTGCTTCTGCCGTCAGGTCGATGGCATATTCATCAAGGGTGGGGGTTTTCGATTTCGCCCTTGCCCGGTCCAGCGGCGTATCGGTTTTCTTTTTCTTCGCCGACGCAGCCTTCTGAAGGCCGGCCGCTTCACGCTTGGCCTCATCATATTCCACCGCCTCGTCCTGCTCGATGGAATGACGCAGGATTTCCGGCAGGGCATCTCTCAGCCGGTCGGGTGACAAAGTTGCGAGGGTCGGGCTGTTTTCCATCACCAGTGCGCGCAGACTGTCATCCTCGAACAGCGCCAGCAGTAATGCCGCAGACCGTATCTTGCCGCCATTGAGCCGCAGGCTGGAGACATTCCACGCCTCTGACAGCAGGGTCGGAACATGGCGTGACAATGCCGGTGTCCGTGCCGCGCCCCGTTCAAACCCGTCCAGCGTAGCCCGCAACTCAGTCAGCACATCTTCAGGACGCAGCCGGAAATGCAGCAACACACGTTTCAGGTCAGAGTCATCGGCTTCAATCAGGCGGGTAAAGAAATGCTCGATCTCGACATGATAATTGGTTTCGGCGACACAGAGTTCCGCCGCACCTTCCAGCGCTTCACGGCAGACCCCGTTCAGTTTTCCGACCAGTAGTTTGATGTCGTGCGCCATAGCCCCGCCGCATGTGAATCCGTAATACCCAGGATGGTGGCGGCGTCACGCCGGACAGTCCAGAGGAAAGGCCAGAGGAAGGACGTGATGCCGACTGCTTCGGGTCGTCAGTTGAATCGTGGCCTGACAGAGACCTGTGCGTCATCACCTTCCGCACCCTCGGTCTTCAGCCAGGATGTCCAGCCGAGGCGGGTGTTGGCCCCCAGACGGATCTGATCCACCTGACCGGCAGCAACTCGATAGCGAATATCAAAATCGGTACTGTCACCAAGATAAAACCGGGCCAGAGCACAAAGGCTGGCATAACCGGAACCGGATGGCAGCAAATCCGCCTGCGTCGCAGAATTGACCGGCCCGATCTCAATTTCGATGCGGGAGGTATTATCCCAGACCTTTTCACCCAGTGTGGCGGTCTGGCCCAGTACATTGTTCATCCCGCCCCGTCCCAGCACTGTCTTCTGGTCATCATCCAGGCGGTGCCACTGACCGGCAAACTGACGAACCTGCACCGGGATCCTGAAATGCCCGCTCAGGAAAAGTTCCAGCCCGACGGCAGAACGCGGACGCTGATTCAGCAGTCCTGCAAAGCGGATCAGCGCACGGTCATCAACCGGTGCTGTCCGTGACAGCCAGGGGTTAAGCAGTTTGCGCAGCCCCTCGGTCTGTTCTTCGGAGCGGTTTGCACTGCCCGCAACCGGGTTCAGATCAGCCGCTGTCGATACACCGAGACGGTTAAGCGTTCCCTTGGTGCCGAGCCCCAGAAAAGACAGGAAGTACCGGGTAAAATGGGTTTCTCCGGGATGGCTCTGATCCAGTGCAACCCGGTGTTTCTTGCGGATGCGGTAGAAGACCGAAATCAGCCGGTGATGGAAGATATCGATGAAATCCCGCATCGCATAATCACGACGCTTCGTCCGGTCCAGCAGGGTCTGAACATAAGGCTGCGGCAGCGGCCCGTTGAAGCCCCCCACCGGCAGGAAGTTGGTGTCGAGTTCGTGACGCTCGTCATCACCCTTCGGCGGGATGACCTTGTTGATATCGGAGGCCGGGAAATCCATCCGGACACGTGATCTGAATTTGATCCGCTCGCGCCCCGGAACCGATTGTTCACCGACAGAAGGCTCACCCTTCAGATTGCGCTCAAGCAGCCGCACCGCCTGAAAGAACTCGAAGCGGTGTCCCTCGCGGAGCAGACTCTCCGCTACAGAAGGCTCTCGGTTCCGGCGACGGGTTGCCATTTTTTCCAGATTCCATCTCTGTCGCGACTGGTAATCGCGAGCTCGGTAAAGGAGTTGCAGGAGGCATACATGCCAAAGAAACGGTTCAGTACACTGGCCAGCAGAAAGGCACTGGAGCCGACGAAGTTGCTTTCATCAAACAACAGTTCAATGGCGGTGCCGCGGGCAAACCCCCGCCAGGCGTCTTCCCCGGTCCGGCGCACCACCTTCCGGCAGGTCATTTCCCGGATGCCGTTGATCTGCTGATGAACTGCCGATGTTTCATTAAAGCTGTAGAGCTTGAGAATTTCCCGTAAAGCAGCCAGCGCCTTCGGCCCGCCTTCCGACAGGGACAGATAGTTCAGCGACAGATGCGAAATCAGCCGCCAGTAGGTATCGCCCCCCATCGGAGGGTAACGTGGTGGCGTTGGCGCATGCAGGCATTTGATATATTTGACGGGCACCGTCTCTTCGATATGCAGTTCGGCACCCGGCGGTACCTGTTCGGCCAGCAGCCGGTTGGTGCAAAGCGTATGCGCAAAGACCGTCTGACTGGGCGGCTCTGACGGGTCCATATCCAGATCCACGAAGGAGACATGCATTTCCGTGCCCCGGATATCTTCCCGGCTGGAATAGCGTCGCCGAGCGAACCAGAAGGACTCCTGTCCGGCACCTTCCATATGGTGATCATAGGCAAAATACGGTGCCACGATCTCCAGTTCCGTACTCGCGTCAGACGATGCGGAAACCCGTTCGATAGAATGGATTTCAGTGGTGTCTTCGCGGCGCAGGTCAGGCGACAGACGGTATTCGGTGCGGCGATGGTCGAGGCGGATCGGCTCTGATGTCTTGCGGAATAGATTGATCACCGGCGCACAGCCAAGCTGGAATGTATCTTCCGCCAGCGACAGGCGACGCGGCTTCGGCTGGTCCAGCAAAAACAGAATATCGAAATGCTTCGAAACCTTTGACGTATCCAGACCATCCACATCAAAGAAGTGGAACTTCTCGGGATAACTGAAATATTCCATCAGCAGGCGATAGCCTGGATGCCCCTGATCCGGATAGGGCATAACCGCCTCATCCTGCTCCAGACCAACCGGACGAACGGCAGTGTCCGGCAGGTAACGCGGGCGCTTCTCGTCATCCACCAGAATGGCGACCCGCCTCAGATGGGCGAACAGCAGCTCATAAATGTCGCTGGTCGTGGTTGGAACACCATTCAGATAGAACCGCAGGGACGTCATTTCGAGATCACTCAGCGGATCACCCAGTGTCTCCACCCGCAACCGCAGCACCGTCGCTATATCCGGTGCATCATCGAGAAAATCATACTTGTCCGTCGGCTCAAAAACGGCCTGCGAAATCTTCACCGGCCAGAGTGTCACCGGATAGCAGGTGCGGAAACGGCAGACGATCCCCTGCCCCGTCTCGGCAAACAACTGAGTCTCACGGGCGATCGGGTGGCCGGAGGTTATCTTGGCCTGATCCGGGTCGACTTCAAACTTCGCCACGGTCATCGCCGGGATCGGCGTGGTGAACTGCGGGAAAAGCACCCCCAGCAGAGCCGTGGTGATCTCCGGGAAATCATTCTCCACATTCTGCTGCAGCCGTGCCGTCAAAAAGGCAAAGCTTTCCAGCAGGCGTTCGACATGCGGGTCAGGGCTTTCATCACCACTGAGCTGAAGACGGTTGGCAACTTTCGGGTAGCGCTGTGCAAAAGCCGCTCCGGAATGCCGGAGGTAGCTCAGCTCGCGCTGATAATGGTCGAGCATTTCCGCGTTGAAGTCAGCCATCAGTCTGTCCCGCAGCTCCCTGCTCAATCACCACCGGAAAGGATAATGGTGCCATCACATCACCAATCCGGACATTGCCATCCACCCGCATCACCAGCTTCTGCCTGTTGTCAGAGAGTTCCTCGACCGTGATCCGCACATCATGCAGCCGAGGTTCAAAGGTTTGCAGAATATCCCGGTAGACCCGCGCCATGCGCCGGCGGTCTTCCAGATATTGCGGGGAGAAATCAACGAGGTCGGGGACACCATATTCCAGCGCCGTCAGTTCACCCCGGCGCTCCAGCTCCTCAATCGACAGGGGATTGCGGGTGTTAAACAGCGCGTCGGTTTCTGCAACAACCGACGCCCGGACCTCTTCAACCGAGAGCGTACGATAGGGATTGATCTCGCGGGTGACCTCGCGATCCTCGTCGGTAAGCCTGTCGAAAAGCGGCAATGCGCCGCCATGGGAAACCCTTGGTCGACGCATTGCCAAATACCTCCGTGATCAGCAGGTGCCGATCAGGAACCCTTGTTGATTGCCAGGTCCCATTCGGCCGCGGCGTTACCCGGGCTCTTCATGTCTTCGCCCTGAACCTTGTAGTCCCAATAGATCTTCGAATAGTTGAAGGACAGGTTCTCAACCGGCGTATCACCACCGCCACCGGAGACGGAGATCGAGGAGAGAATGGTGTCTTCAAACTTGTAGATGATCATCTCGGACTGGCCCTTGGCACCATCCGTCCGCATGACGCGGAATTCAACGGTCCCCAGATTTGCACCGATATTGCACTTGAAGTTCAGTGTCGGTGTTGCCTTGTCCATGTATTTGGTAACCGAAAATGCCTGATGTTCGGCACGTCCCCGTGAACGGCCGGCATTCGACACGTCATATGAAATCGGCATCGAAACACCGTGGCTGTAGGACAGACAGGTGATCTGATCCTTGTAGCCGTCGAGTTTGCATTCGCCGTTAATATTGGGAATTTTGAGAACTAATCCGTCCATAACCTGTCTACTCCCCTGGAGCCGAGCTGTTTAACTACTGTATCGAATGGGGCCTTATTCGGCCGGCGGCGGAAGATCCGCGACCAGACGAATAGATGCCGTCAGTTCTTCAAGCTGGAAATGCGGCTTGAGGAAAACTGTCGCCCGATAGACCCCGGGCTTGCCCGGAACATCGAACACATCGATACGCGCTTCGCGCAGTGGATACTTCGCCTTGGTATTCTGCGGTGCTTCGTCCGTCAGCAACACGTAGTTCGCAATCCAGGTGTTGAGGAATTCCTCAACATTGGAACGGGTCATGAAGCTGCCGATCTTGTCACGCATGATCGCCTTGATGTAATGCGCGAACCTCGAAGCATTCAGAATGTAGGGCAGCGAGGCCGACAGACGGGCATTCGCATTCGCTTCATTCGTATTGTAGACCTTCGGCTTCTGGGTTGTCGCCCCACCGAAGAACGCGGCGTAATCCGTACCCTTGCAATGCACCAGCGATATAAACCCGAGATCGGAAAGCTCTTTCTCCCGACGGTCGGTAATCGCAATCTCGGTCGGGCATTTCAGTGCAATGTCACCTTCATCAGTCTTGAAGGTATGGGTTGGCAGACCGCGCACGATACCACCGCCTTCGACACCGCGGATCGCGGCCACCCAGCCATGCTGGGCGTAGGCCTGCGTGATACGCTGGGCCATCAGCCATGCCGGGTTACCCCAGAGATATTTGCCGTGATCCGTACCATCCGTGTCTTCTTCGAAGTCCACGCCTTCAACCGGAACGGTGTCCTTGCCATAAGGCAGGCGGAGCAGCGCACGGGGAAGGAAAAGCGAGGCGTAACGGCTGTCTTCGCTATCCCGGAACGAGCGCCATTTGATGACTTCCGCACTCTCGAAGATCTTTGAGAGGTCACGGGGCACACCCAGTTCGGTCCAGCTGTCCAGATCGAACAGCGACGGGCCGGCAGCGGCAAGAAACGGTGCATGAGCAGCCGCAGCCACACCCGAGATCAGTTCCAGCAACGCCATATCCTGCGGATGCCGGGTGAAATCGAAGTCACCAACGAGGCAGCTGTAGGGACTGCCACCGAAGGTGCCATATTCTTCTTCATAGATCTTCTTGAACAGAGCGCTCTGATCGAACTCAACCGCTTTCTGCAGATCGGTCAGCAGCTCTTTCTTCGTGATGTTCATCAGACGCAGTTTGAGCTGCGTTCCGGTTTCCGTATTCATCACGAGGAAATGCAGGCCACGCCAGGAGGATTCCATCTTCTGGAAATCCTCGGCATGCATGATTTCATTGAGCTGGGCCGTAATCAGCCTGTCGAGGTCGGCAATCCGTCCGACAAGAAAGGCCTCAACGTCACTGGAGGCCGTATCGCCCGCATCCAGCACCTGTTTGACAAATTCGCCAACGAGATCCTTTGCGTAAGCTTCCTGTTCTTCCTTACGCGCCAGTTTGCCGTCAGACAGAATCTTGTCCAGAAGGCTCTTTTCCTGTGCTTCATCCGCCATGGTCTAAACTCCCAGTTGAGCCGACGCCGCTTTCAGCGGCTGAATACCGGCTGCCCCCTATTTCTTGCCTTTACCCTTCTTGCCGGCGTCGTCGCCACCCTTATCACCAGAGTCGAGTTCTTTCGTGAGCTCGCTCTGACTTTCGGAATTAGCGATGACGTCCTGCAACAGAGCGTCGAGTTCATCGTTGCCATCCAGCTTGGTCAGCAGATCGCTGAGCCGCTGGCGCGCTTCGAACAACTGGCGAAGCGGGTTCACCTGGTTGATCACGGCGACCGGTTCGAAATCATCAATATGGCTGAACTTCAGCTCCACATTGAGCATGTCACCGGCTTCCGCATCCTCGTCACCTTCTGTCAGGCGATTGGGGACGCGATAGGCAATCCGCGGATTAACTGAACCCAGAATATCGTTAAAATTATCGCGATCGATTTCGACGAACTTGCGATCCCGAACTTTTGGAAGCGCCTCTTCCGGCTTACCGGAAAGGTCTGCCATGATCCCGACGACGAACGGCAGTTCCTTCATCAGGATCGCGTTGCCGATTTCCACATCATAAGTGATCTGGACACGTGGAGGCCGAACCCGACCCAGTTTATGTTGTACACTCTCGCTCATGCTGAAGCCCCCAGTTGCGGCTTAATTACTTGGTAATCTTTATAAGCCCTTTGGATTAACCTGTAAACACTTCATGTAAATCTTTCGAGCACTATAGCCAACCCGCCCAAAACAATGATTTCGAGTCGTTTCAACCATACCTAAAATTCAGGACAATATATTGTTTTTTATAAGCTTTATGGATTATGAAAATTTTTTCGGCAATATCTTCAGACAAAGACATGATCGAACACAGAAAAATGGTTAACGATTTTTATTATGGTTAAACTATATGGTTAACAGAGATGATTGCCTGAATCAGGCGGCCTGAAAGTGTAATCCAGCCATCCGGAGCCAGCCATTCCCGCCAGAAAGGTTAACGGCAGTTTCATAAAGGCCTGTAATACAGAGAATTTTCTGCGCTGTCGCGTTAACCAATCTATACAACCGCGCCGAAGCCGGTAAACAAAACCGGAAAGAAACTTATTTAATTAATTGACAGTATTAAAAAGAAATAAAGCGACACTTTTACTATAGTATACTTGAGCATCTGGACCATGGTCAGGCAATAAGCCCCAGCCGCCCCTTTGCCCTCTCTGAAGCGGCCAGTTCAGCAGCCTGTCTGTAACGGTCTATCATCCCGCCCGCCCTGTATGATGTGGCAACATCTTCTGCCGCTGCCGTTTCGAAAGGCGAATTCCCCTCCCCTCTCTCCTCGGCCCGCTGTTGCCGGAGTTCTGCCTGGGCCTGCGCTTTCTGGGCATCAGCCTGGGCGGCTACGGCCCGGTCCTGAGCAGATGGCTCCGACGGTGCCAGAGCTGCCCGCTTCACGACTTCCATTTTACGGATGGTCGCTTCCGGGTCTCCCCGCACCGGCGAAGCATCAATCTTCACCTCCCCGCCGACCGCGTAACTGGCACCATCCGGCCCACGCACGGTATCGTAACTGGGAGAGCCCGCGTAAGGACCACCTTTCGCAGCATGCGCCTGCTCATGCTGCCGCACTTCCCGGTCCCGTTGCCGGAGATCATCGACAATTTCCTGCTCTTCTTCGGTCAGCTGATTGGGGTCAGCTTCCGCTTCTGTTTCGGACTGTGCGATGACCGCATTGTCCGACGACAGCCGTTGATCTGATATACTGTAGGCTGGGGATTGTGCGCCCGGCGCAGCCGAAAGGCCCTCTGGCCGCGGGCTCCGGACCGGCGGGTCAGATGGCAGACCGGCCTTCTGAAAAGGAGCCGCCGCCCGGGAAGTTGCTGTCAAAGCCAACGTCATCAACGTCGCTCCGCCGCGTTTGAGTCACGTCTCATCATGTCTGAGACGGCGACGACCGGATCAACCCGGCCGTCATCCCTCCCGAAAGACCGGCAGGAACTATCCGTCAGCCTTCAGACGGGCTGTCACTTCTGCCAGACGTTCCGACACAACATCATTCTCAACCTGCATCGTACCGGCATTCTCATGTCCGCCGCCGCCATATCCGAGGCAAATTTCACCGATATTCGATTTGCTTGAACGATTGGTGATCGATTTACCGATAGCAAACACCGTATTCTGCTGACGCAGCCCCCAGATGACATGGATGGACACATTCACTTCCGGGAACAGGGCATAAATCATGAACCTGTTGCCGACATGGATCGTGTCTTCCTCGCGCAGATCAAGGACCAGCACATTGCCGTCAATCTTTGCACAGCGTTTAAGCTGCTCCTTGAAAGGGCCAGCCTGTTCCATGTACTCGACAACACGCTCACGTACATCCGGATTATACAGAATATCCTCGATATCCTGAGTGCGGCACATATCGATCAGCTCCATCATGAGCTGATAATTGGAAATACGGAAATGCCGGAAACGGCCAAGCCCGGTGCGCGCATCCATCAGATAGTTCAGCAGGATCCAGCCATTCGGCTTGATAATCTCGTCTTCGCTGAGCTGCGCGGAATCCCCCTTATCGACGGCTTCCATCATTTCTTCAGAGACCGTGGGGAAAGCTTCCTTGCCACCGTAATAGTCATAGACCACACGGGCAGCAGATGGCGCGTCCGGAACTGTTATGTAATTCTCGGGTATCTCATCAAGGCGGAGCGTTTCGCTCAGATGATGGTCGAACGCCAGATGTGCGCCAGCCACGTAGGGCAGGTTGGTGGTGATATCATTGGCCGTTATGTCAATTGTGCCATCCTGCATGTCCTTGGGATGGACGAACTTGATATCGTTGATCATACCAAGCTCCTTGAACAGGACCGCGCAAACGAGCCCGTCAAAGTCACTACGTGTCACAAGGCGAAATTTTTTCTTATCTTCACTCAAAACATGCTCTCCCGAACGGAATGTGCTCCGCACTACTCCAACACTGCATGCAATGTACCCGAAACAAGTTCATTTACAACAGATCACCCGCCGCCCTCATCCTCCCGCACCGCCTGCCGGCGAAGGATGAAAATTCCGCTGACGGCAATGATCCCCGCCCCGGAAAGCATCAGCCCCGTCGGTATATCCCCCCAGACCAGATAACCGATCAGAATCGCCCAGATTAACGAAAGATAATCAAAAGGAGCGATCAGCGACGCTTCAGCCAGGCGATAGGCAAGCGTCAGAATGATGACGCCTGCGCCATAACAGACACCTGCAATCAGAATAACCGGCAGGTCCGAAACCGGCGGCGTCCGCCAGTCCGGCAGCGCAACCACACCCGTCACGAAGATCACCGTCAATGCGAGATACAGCATCATCGACGAAGCCGTTTCAGACAGGGCATACTGACGGGTAAATATCTGCATCAGCGCATAGGCAAGTGTTGCAACCAGCGCCAGCAGGGTTACCGGCTGTACCAGTCCCTCAGAGGTCGGCTGCAGAATGACAATAACACCGGCGAATCCCGTAACCACCGCCGCCCACCGTCGCCAGCCCACCTTTTCGCCGAGCATCAGGATGGAACAAAGTGTGATGAAGACCGGCGCCGCCAGAACAACAGAGGTAATCGCCGCCAGTTCCATTTCGGTAATCGCCGTAAAAAACGCAAACATGGCAATCAGGGCAGAACCGATACGCAGAACATGCGCCCGCAAGCTTCTGATCCGCAGGGCACCCGGCTGCCAGGTGAACCATATATAGACCAGTGTCGGGACCAGTCCGATCACGGTCCGCATGAACAGCACCTGACTGACCGGGTAATCAGCCACCAGCCATTTCATACAGGCATCCATTGCCACCAGAATCAGTGTCGCGCCGGTAATCAGTAAAATGGCGGTGACCGGCCGGTCTGAAGAGGAAGTCATCAAACGCCTCGTGAAGGGCACAAACTGTTTCTCTTTCCCTTTTGCACCGCTCACCGACTTTTGCCAAACCGACACTGCGTGACAAAGGGCGACAGCCTGCCTATCAAGCGCCCCCGAAACAGATCGTGACATCACGTCACATTTTTCACAAAATATTCAAAACAATAACAGGAACACTCATCCGTGTCGGACAAAGTGGAAACCAACTCCGCCATTCAGAAGGCGCTGTCGGTGATGGAAGCCATTACCAAGAATGGCCGCCCTCTCAGCATTGCAGATATCTCGCATGAACTGGAACTGCCCAGACAGACCATTCACCGGACAGTCCAGCAACTGGAAGCACTCGGGCTGCTGCAGAAAGACCCGCATCGCGAACGTTTCGGGGTCGGCCCCCGGCTGAAGACACTGGCAATCAACACGGTCTCTGCCGGCAACGCCACGGGCACCCGCGCAATCCTTCAGGATCTCGTTGGTGAGATTAATGAAACCTGCAATGTCGGCATCCTCGACGATCATGAAGTCCTCTATATTGACCGGGTAGAATGTGACTGGCCGCTTCGCGTTCAGCTTCAGGCTGGCAGCCGGGTCCCGGTCCATTGTACGGCCATCGGAAAGCTGCTTCTGGCGCATCAGGAAGAAGACGCCCAGCAGCGGATTCTGAAAACCGCTGACCTGCGTCGCTATACCAAACACACCATCACCGATCCCGGTGTTCTGGAAGCACAACTGGCGCAGATCGTGGCCCAGGGCTACTCGATCAATAATCAGGAAGACGCCATTGGCCTCATCGCCCTCGCCGTTCCCGTTCGCAATGCGGATGGTCTGGTTATTGCCGGTCTGGGCGTTCATGCCCCGGAACCGAGATTCAATATCAAACAGGCGCTTGACCGGCTCGCCACCCTGCGTGCGGCAGCAGGTCGCCTGCAAACGGTCCTGTCAGACCCGACCTGATCATAATTTGTAAAATTGTGACGCCTCGTCACAATTTTTATTGACTTTGAAATCAGATACCCGAACCCTGTCGATATGTCCTGAAGGATCGGAGCCGGTTGGCCTGGTTCCTTGAAACGGGCTCAACGACCTAAAAACAACGACAGGGAAAACTGATATGTCGCGCAGATCGTTTACCAGAACAGTTATCGGAGCTTTGTTCGGTTCAGCTGTGGCCTGCAGCCTGCCTCTCGCCACCGCTTCCGCTACGGACACCATCAATTTCGGCACACAGCCCGCGACCATGCCGATCTACATCGCCCGGGAGATGGGGCTCCTCGACAAGATCGAGAAGAAGCATGACGTTAAAATCGAGTTTAAGGTGTTCTCCTATGGTGCACCGGAAAATCAGGCACTGGCTGCCGGTGAACTGCAGATTGCCTCGGCGGGAATGGGCCCGGCAATCGTCGCCGCCGCACGGCTTCCGGCCAAGTTGCTCGCCATCTCGATCCTGGAGCAGACCGCAATCATTATCCCCGCAGATTCCGGCATCAAGACTGTCGCTGAACTGAAGGGCAAAAAGATCGCGTTCCCCGGCAAGGGCTCACAGCAATATCCTTTGCTGGTCAAGGCGCTGGCTGATGCCGGACTGAGCCTGGACGACGTGCAGCTGTTCAAGACCAAGGGCTCTGATGTCCCGACCCTGCTGGCCAACAAAAGCGTCGATGCAGGTATCACCTGGGATCCACATGTCTCCAATGCTCTCGCCGCCGGAACTTCGAAAGTCCTGCTGAAGGCCGAGAAGATTCTGCCGATCAAGGCCGGTCATTACATTGGTAACGGCGTTTATGCCCGTGAAGATTTCATCGCGGCACGCCCGGAACTGGTTCAGGACCTGATCGGCTCTATCGTCGAAGCCATTGACTTCATTCTGGCAAACGAGGAAGCGGCCGTAAAAATGTGGGCCAAACAGATCGGCTTCCCTGAAGAAGTTATCCGGTTTGCGCTTGCCGAGAAAATTTCCGTCTACAACCGTGATGTAGCCCCTGAAGCATCGACAATCGAGGCGTACACAAAGTTCCTCAAAGATGCCGATATCCTGAAGCCGGATGACAATCCGAAATTCGACGACAGCTTTGCGAAGAAAGCACTGGCGCCGAAATGACCTGATCCCGGTGCTGCCGCAATTTCACGCAGCGGCACCGGATTTCAGCGAACGTTAACTTCACAAATCGACCCGCCATCGGCTTGCCCGGTGTAACGGGAGGGGGAAACCGGGAAAGATGTCCGCATCAAACAAACGCGCCGGGACAGTTCTGCCTTATCTGTACGCAGCCCTGTTCATTATCACGATCTGGCAAATGGTTGTCAGCTTTACCAACGCACATGTCACTCTATTGCCGTCACCTCTGCTGACCGCACAATCCTTCTTCGAACTGGTCGTCACCGGAGAACTGTTCATTCATATCGGTGCCAGCCTGGGGCGGGTGATATCGGCCTGGGCCCTCTCAGCACTGGTTGCCATTCCGCTTGGCCTTGCCATGGGACGCTGGGGGTGGTTTGAGCGGCTTGTCGATCCGGTTATCGAACTGTTCCGCCCGATCTCGCCACTGGCCTGGATTCCGCTGGCCATTCTCTGGTTCGGTATTGGCGAGACCGGCAAGATCTTCATCATTTTTATTGCGACATTCTTTCCCATTCTGCTGAACACGGTCTCCGGCGTAAAAAGCGTCGATCCGGTGCTGATCCGCGCCGGGCAGGTGCTGGGCTGTAACGATGACCGGTCTCTGTTCATCAAGGTCATCCTGCCCGCTGCCATGCCAACCATCGTGGTCGGGCTGCGGATATCCTTTGGCACCGGCTGGGCCGCAATCATTGCAGCTGAACTTGTCGCAGCGCAGATCGGCCTTGGCTATCTGATTGCCGACGGCATGGAAATTCTGCGCTCTGACCTGGTGCTCGTCGGCATGGTCACAATCGGTGTGCTCGGCGTCCTCATTGATGCGGTCTTCAGACTGCTCAACAACCGATTTTCCTGGGGAGGATAAGCGACATGTCATCCATTGAGACCATAACCAATCCAGCCATCTCCACAGACGGCAGCACCGGAAAATCCAAGGGAATATCCGTGAAGAATGTTGGCGTTACCTTCAATGCCGGTGAGGAGAACGAAGTCGAGGCGCTGCATCCCGTTGCCATTGACTTTGTCCCCGGTGACTTCATCGCGCTGGTCGGTCCGTCAGGCTGTGGTAAATCAACACTGCTCAATGTTCTGGCCGGTTTCATCAACCCGTCAACGGGCAAGGCCCTGATCGGCGAGGATGAAGTTACCGAGCCTGATATCGATCATGGCATGGTGTTTCAGGATTATGCTCTGTTTCCCTGGCTGAATGTCATCGACAATGTCTCCTTCGGTCTGGAACGCATGGGCATGAACAAGGCCGACCGTTATGCCAAGGCACGTGAATATCTTGCCATGGTCGGTCTGCAGGATTTTGCCGAGAAGCGGACCAACGAGCTGTCCGGCGGTATGAAACAGCGGGTCGCGATTGCCCGTGTCTTTGCAACCGATCCCTCCGTCATTCTGATGGATGAACCATTTGGTGCGCTGGATGCCCTGACCCGCCGTTTTCTGCAGCATCAGCTACTTGAGATCTGGCAGAAGAACCGCCGCACCGTCGTCTTCGTCACCCATTCGGTGCAGGAGGCAGTTTATCTGGCAAACCGCGTCATCGTCATGACCGCACGACCCGGGCAGATCAAACTCGACCTGCCGATTGAACTGCCCCACCCCCGGGATTTCTCCTCCAGCGAATTCAGGAAATATGAGAAAATGGTATACGATCAGCTGGATGAAGAACTGGCCAAAACCTTCCAGCTGGAAGGCGGAAAAGGCACGTTCGTTGACTAGGGCCGGCGAAGCCCTGGTGAAGGATACTTCCGGCACCAGTTGTCGCACTGCCGTCGAGGCGTTTCTGCAACGTCTCGGCGACCGTGAACCGACAGTCCGGGCCTTCATCGATGTTCAGCCGGAGCGGCTGCGACGTGAAGCAGACTGTCTGGACCGTATCAGCCCGGACCAGCGCCAGTCGCTGTTCGGCATGCTTGTCGCGGTGAAGGAAATCTTCGACGTCAGCGGATATCGCTGTAGCTGGGGAACGGAAATTCATCGCGACCGCATACCACATACCGACGCTCTTGCGGTCAGACGTCTGAAAGCGGCGGATGCCCTGATCGCCGGGACAACCGTCTCGACGGAATATGCCCTTGCCCGCACCGGACCGACAACCAATCCGCATGACCCCGGCCGGACCCCCGGTGCCTCATCGCAGGGCTCTGCCGCTGCTGTCGGGGCCGGAATCACGGATGTTGCCATTGGTTCACAGACCATCGGCTCGGTCATCCGGCCGGCAGCCTATTGCGGTTGTATCGGGTTCAAGCCGACCTGGAATCTGTGCAGCCTGTCAGGGGCAATGCCACTGTCACCCGCACTGGATCACATCGGACTGATCGCCCGTGATCCCGCATTGGTGCGCCGCCTGCTGACTGTGCTAACCGACCGGCCCGTCGCCCCGGCTCCAGTCGGAAAGCTGCGTCAGTTGCGTCCATGGTTCAGCGACGTCATTGACCCGGCAATGTTTGATGCATGCAACAAGGCTACATCTCTGCTGTCGGCAGACTATGGGCAGGCAGAAGACCTGTCTCTTCCGGACAACATCGCAAGTCAGGAAGAGCAGCTTCTGGAAATCATTCTGGCAGCAGGAATGTCCCGCTCGCATGGCGCGGACTTCGACCGCTCAGGCGACCTGATGAGCGAACGTGTCGCCGGTCTGATCGTCAAAGGCCGAGATCTCAACTCGACAGACCTCGATCAGGCGCTCTCTCTGAGAAGCCAGATCGCCGCACAGATCGACGATCTGATTGGTGATGATGTTCTGATCATGCCCGCAACCACCGGCGTTGCTCCCCTGCTGTCTGACGGAACCGGATCAAGAAGTCCGCAGCGGCTCTGGTCGCTGACCGGTCAGCCCGCGATTACCGTACCTGTCAGTGATCATCAGGGGTTGCCTGTTGGTGTTCAGCTTATAGCCGCCCGTCAGCATGACGACGCCCTGCTGACGGTGGCAGAGCAGCTTTATCAGGCAACTGCCGGACCGAAGGACTGACCCTTACCCGGAATTGAAACCGCTCCAATCATTGCGTTGACTCCGGCATGGACCGGCGCAATACCCGACGCAGAATCAGATCTGCGCAGGAGCCGGGAATGGATGTTCAGGAAACAACAGAATTGCTGGCGGCCGCCCGCGACCGCTTCAGCACCCTGAAACGCGCCAACGCCACCATCGACATGACCCGTGGCAAACCGGCGCCGGAACAACTCGACCTTAGCAACGGGATGCTGAATATCCTGACCGCAGAAGAATGCGCAGATGTCGACGGGCAGGATTACCGGAACTACGGTATCGGTCACGGCATCCCCGCAGCAAAAGCCCTGTTCGCCGGTTTCATGGAAGTCGCCCCTGACGAGATCATCATCGGCGGGAACTCCAGCCTTAACCTGATGTATGACGTCCTTGCCGGTGCCCTGCTGTTCGGCTTCCCCGACAGCCCCCGGCCATGGAGCCAGGAAGAACAGGTTTCAATCCTGTGCCCGGTTCCCGGCTATGACCGGCATTTCGCTGTCTGCGAACAGCTTGGCATCAACATGATCCCCCTGCCGATGACAGATACCGGCCCGGACATGGACGCGGTTGAGGAACTTGTTTCCAGCCGCCCGGATGTTCGCGGCATCTGGTGTGTCCCGAAATACTCCAACCCCACAGGCGTGGTCTATTCTGACGAAACAGTCGACCGGCTGGCCGCCCTGAAGCCCGCCGCCACAGATTTCAAAATTTTGTGGGACAACGCCTATACCCTGCACCATCTCGGCGGCGGGGCCGCGAAAGTTAAGGACATTCTGAAGACCTGTCGCGCAGCCGGGACGGAGAACCGCCCGATCCTGTTCGGCTCAACCTCGAAGATCACCTGGCCCGGTGCGGGTGTGGCGGTGGTCGCTGGCTCAAAAGCCACCATCGCCGACCTCGCAAGGAAAATGAGCTTTCAGACCATCGGTCCCGACAAGATCAACCAGCTCCGCCATGTGAAGTTCTTTCAGGACCTGGCAGGCATGCATCATCTGATGAATGGCCATGCAGACATCATCGGTCCGAAGTTTGCCGCCGTTGAAAAAGCTCTGACCGAGCGTCTTGCCGGAAAAGGCATCGCCACCTGGACGACGCCGCAGGGCGGTTATTTTGTCAGCGTCGATGTGCTGCCCGGCTGTGCCGCAGAAATCGTCCGGCGGGCGGATGAAGCAGGGCTGAAGCTGACACCCGCCGGGTCGACCTGGCCCTATGGCAAGGATCCGGATGACAGCAATCTCCGCCTCGCCCCGACCATGCCGTCCGTTGAAGAAATTTCCCGCGCTATGGAAATTTTCTGTACCTGTGTCGAGCTGGTTTGCTTCCCCCGGCTGCACGGGTAAATTGTCCGCTCTTTATATCTGTCAGCCCTGCGTCAGCGGGATTCCGGGCCTAACTGCGCCTTCTGCGTAAGTCGCTTCGGGTTCGCGTCTGTGTCAGGCTGGCACCACTGCAGACCGGACATAAACCCACAATGCGCATTACCCGAATTGTCGAGAAGACAGCTGGCATCAAATCCAATATCCGCAATGCGGTCATCGATTTCAGCAAAATCACCCTCAGTCTTGTTGCTGTGGAAACCGATGTGATCGTCGACGGCAAGCCCGTCATCGGCTACGGCTACACCTCGAACGGACGCTACGCCGTCGGCGAGGTTCTGCGTGAACGGATCATGCCGCGGCTTATGGAAGCCGACCCGGACAGCCTGCTCGATGCGGATGGCTATATCGATCCGCATCTGCTGCATGACTGCCTGATGAAGAATGAAAAGGTTGGTGGCCACGGCGACCGCGCCCATGCCGTCGCCGCAGTTGATATCGCCATCTGGGACGCAATCTGCAAAGCCAGGGAAGTGCCGTTCTACCGCGAAGTTGCCCGTCGCCATAATGGCGGCAAGGCCCTCAGTCTGGTCAATGCCTATCCGGGTGGCGGCTATTACACGGAAAAAGGCAATGCCGGGCTGCGCGACGAGATGAAGGGCTATCTCGATCAGGGCTACAAGCTCTGCAAGATGAAGATTGGCGGTGCCAGCGTTGCAGAAGATATCGAACGTATCGAAGTTGCACAGGCCATCGTTGGCGAAGGCAACCTGGCTGTTGATGCCAATGCCGGACTGAACCGGGAACGGGTCATGGCCTATGCCGAAGCACTTGAGCCGTACAAACTGGCATGGTTCGAAGAACCCTGTGACAGTCTGGACTTTGAACTGCAAACAGATCTGGCTGACCGCTATCCTCACCCCATCGCAACCGGCGAGAACTGTTTCTCACGACAGGATGCAAAGAATCTGCTGCGGTTCGGCGGACTGCGCCCGGATCGTGATGTTGTTCAGTGGGATCCCAGCATGGCTTACGGCCCCACAGAATTCATCCGCATTGTAGAACTGTCCCGGCCCCTTGGCTGGAAGCCCGAATCCTGCTCACCGCATGGCGGTCTGCTGCTGGGTCTGGGACTGGCTGCCGGTCTGGAACTGGGTGGCACCGAAAACTATCCGCTGGTCTTCCAGCCCTATGGCGGCTTCAGCGACGATGCTGTCGTCGAAAACGGCATGGTTGCACCGTGCGAAGCCCCCGGTATGGGATGGGAAACCCGCTCCAAACTTTATAATGAAGTCCTGAAACCACTACTTGATTAGAACCCGAATCTTAGGAGACGAGAGTGACGAACAAATACAAAATCGCGACAATTCCCGGTGATGGCATCGGCATGGAAGTTGTCCCGGAAGGCATCCGTGTACTGGATGCTGTCGCAACGAAATTCGATCTGGGACTGAGTTTCGACCATAAGGACTGGAGCTGTGAATATTTCGCCAAAAATGGTGAAATGATGCCAAAAGACGGTATCGAACAGATTTCCGAACATGACTCGATCTTTCTCGGTGCTGTCGGCTTTCCCGGCGTGGCAGACCATGTCTCGCTCTGGGGCCTGCTGATCCCGCTGCGTCGCCAGTTCCAGCAGTATGTGAACCTGCGCCCGGTACGGATGATGCCCGGCATGTCCTCCCCCCTCGCCAACCGCACACCCGAAGAAATTGATTTCTGGGTCGTCCGCGAGAACTGCGAAGGTGAATATTCCGAAATCGGCGGACGTATGGGCCATGGCACGCCCGGCGAAATGGTTCTTCAGGAAACCGTGTTCACCCGTAACGGCGTTGACCGCATTCTGAAATTTGCCTTCGATCTGGCAGTCCGGGTCGGCAAGAAGCATGTCACATCGGCGACCAAGTCGAACGGCATCATGCATACCATGCCCTATTGGGACGAACGCTTCGCCGAAATGAAGAAAGCCTATCCGGATGTGAAGACGGACCAGTTCCATATCGACATTCTGACCGCCCATTTCGTACAGCATCCGGACTGGTTCGATGTCGTTGTCGGCTCCAACCTGTTTGGCGACATTCTGTCCGATCTCGGCCCGGCCGTTGCCGGTTCCATCGGCATTGCACCTTCTGCCAACATCAATCCGGAAGGTGACTTCCCGTCGATGTTCGAACCGGTACACGGTTCCGCCCCGGATATCGCCGGCAAGGGCATTGCCAACCCGATCGGTCAGATCTGGTCAGCCGCGATGATGCTGGACCACCTCGGTCATGCCGATGCCGGTGCCGCCGTTGTAAAGGCCATCGAAACCGTGCTTGGCGATGGCGGCCCCCGCACACCTGACCTTGGCGGCAAGGCCACCACGGTCGATGTCGGCAAGGCCATCGCCGACGCCCTCTAGGCGACGGAAGTGCAATACCGCCATCCCTCAGGACGCAGCTTTGCTGCTCACCGTCCGGGAGTGAGAATAGCCGATATTCTCACTCCCGGACGGGCCTGGGGGATGGCGGCCCTGCTCCTCTTCATTACGCTATCTCTGCTGACTGTCCGGCCGGCTCAGGCTTTGCCGGAAAAGCTGCTCGACAGCATCGTTGCCATCGTCCCCGACCTGCCACTTCGCCAGCGCCTGAAAGAACCGGAAGGCTCCGGCGTGGTTCTGTTCAGGGGCGGATATGTCGCAACTGCCGCCCATGTCATGGGAAATGCGACGACGGCACGTCTTCGCCTTCAGGATGGACGTCAGATCACCGCCAGCCTGATCGGTAGCGATACCGCCACCGACCTTGCGCTGCTGAAAGCTGATATCGATCTGCCGGTAATCGATCAGGGTGTCTTGCCTGCACTCGCAACGCCGGTCTGTGCGATTGGAAATCCCTTTGGCCTTGGTAATTCGGTCTCCTGCGGGGTTGTCTCCGCCCTTCGCCGGACCGGTACCGGATTCAACCGGATTGAAGACTTCATCCAGACCGATGCGACCGTAAATCCCGGGATGTCCGGTGGCGCGCTGGTTACGCCTGATGGCGGACTGGTTGGCATTGTCACCGCAATTTTCACCAAGGATTCCGATGCCAATATCGGTGTCAACTTTGCCTCATCTCTCGAACTGCTGTTGCGTGTCGCCACCGATCTCCGGGATTACGGCGAATACCGGCAGGCCGTCTTTCCCCTCCGGATTCGCCGCCTGAATATGGAACAGGACACCGCAGCCTTTGGCGTGATCCTGCTCGCCCCCCTACCCGAAGCAAGCCGGTTTCAGCCGGGAGATGCCATCATCGAAATCGACCGGCGCCCGATCCGCAAACCCGCCGATGTCGCCTCGGCAATCGGACTCCGCCGTTCCGGTGACATCGTTGACGTCGTAGCAGATCGTGCCGGACAGAGAATTACCCAGAGTATCGAACTTCCGAAATAGCGGGCTTCTGACGATCTGTATCCGCCTGCCCTCTGGTGATCAGGAGCGGAGGGGCTATATGTTTCTGCACATGATCCAATCCCGTTGAGGAGTTGCTGCACAAATGTCCGAGATCACAGACTTCCATGCCCATGTCTATTTCGACGCCGAAACCGTCGACCTTGCACGGTCTGTCTGTGAGGCCGCACGTGACCGGTTTGGTATCCCCATGGGACGTATGCATGAGCGACTGGTTGGACCGCATCCGATGTGGAGTTGCCAGATGACCGTCCCGACGGATCTGTTTGGCACGGTGATTCCCTGGCTGGCGCTGAACCGGCAGGGGCTGATTGTCTTCACGCATCCTCAAACCGGTGACAACCTGGCCGATCACACCGATCATGCGATCTGGATGGGGGATGCGCTGGAGCTGAATGTCGAGATGTTCAGGTAGCTGGCAAAACAGACCACGCGCCTATGAGCGTGATCTGATTGTCTCACCAAGCCGCTTGCTGATCCGGTCCAGCGAGGAACGGTCTGCTTCAAGGCGGAGCAATTCCTTCCCGAAAGCCTGCGCCCGTTCCCCCTCTTCCCGGAGCGCATCAAGATGACCGGGATCGATCATTGATGCCAGTTCCACGAGCGCATTGAGAATTCCGCAGATCACCTCCGCCTGCCCGCCACCATCCCGTACAATCGGCCGCCAGGCACGCTCCAGCAGATCAGCATAGGTCTGGCGTCTGATTTTCAAACGACCATCACACAATATCTCCGGGGGATATTTATCCGGCGGGACTGCACCAGCTGTGCTCAGCAGGCTGACCAGATAATCAATACAGGCCAGTGCGGATTTCGGATCATTGATGCCCGGAGACAGGGACCGGCAGGCAACTTCTGTCAGCAATTCGATCCCCAGTTGAGGGTCGTCCTGTGAGCTTCTGTCTGCACCAAGCACCAGTGTCGAGGCTATCTGGTCCAGCAACTGTTCATCCGGATCTTCCGACCCGCAAACCCAGGCAAAAGGCCGGGTGGCGTGCAGAAAGTCACCGACATGGCAGACAAACTGCAACCGCAGGTCATGTTTCTTGAGAATATCGGTGATCGGCCCAATATCGATCAGCTGTATATAGCCGGTGTCATGGGCGTAAACCGGCAGTGATTTCTCATCTTCGACAATGTCGTCCCAGTCAGAACCGGCCGGGCCTTCTTTCTCATCATCAATCTCAAGATAATTCTCCAGTGCACGGCGTGCCTGCCCCGCCAGCCGTTCAATCACCCGGTTCAGCTTGAGGGCATCAGCCACGTGATGGATCCATTGCAGGAGATAGCGCAACGAAATCGCCACCAGCAGAATGGCCCCGAAGAAAACCAGCGTTACAGCGGATTCGCTGTAGGCGCCGATACCGAACAGCATCAGGGCTGTTATCGAAAAAACGAAGGTTGCGAGAAATATACCCAGCGCGTTCTGCGTGACTGAATCCGCCATCAGCTCGGGAACTGCCCGTGGCGTCGCCTGACCGGCGACCAGATTCAGCACCAGCATCAGTGCTGAGAGAACAAGGGTCGATACGGTCAGCATGCTGCCGGACAACAGCCGGAGAATATCCCGGACAAACTCCGGCTCCGCTGTTGGCAGCCAGCGCAATGTCTGTAAAGGCAACAGCGCATCTGCTGCTGCCAGGGCAATAGCGAACCCCGCTGCCAGCAGGCAAAAGGCCGATGGCCGGAACCAGAGTGCAGAACGGATCGCCCGCAACTGCCCCTTCAGATAGGATTTCACAGCAAACAGCCTTTCAGTTACCGGATGCGCATGACGCACTGAATATACGGTACACGATATCCCCGGTTCCCAAACGACCAGAGCCGGGGATGTCTATCTCGCCTCCGCCTCTGATTTCGGCACCAGCAGGGTCAGCACATTTGCAACCAGCATCGACGCCGCCAGACAGTAGAAGACCGGCAACAGACCATAGTTGTCGGCAATCAGACCGCCGACAACCGGGATCGGGATGATCAGCAGTGACTGGAAGCCGAACATCAGGCTGGTTGCCGACCCGCCCATATTCGACGGGGCCATATCCATCATCCAGGAATGCATTACCGGACGGGCCGCATACAGGAAGAAGCCGAGCACCGCGACACCACCGACAAAGACGAACGGACTTTCAATGAAAGTCAGGGCGATAATGACCGCTGTCGAAGTCCAGAGACCACCGATGATGATTGGCCGTCGCCCGACCTTGTCGGACATATGTCCGGCAACCGGTGTCGCCACCATCCCGCCGATCTGCATCGCCGCCAGCGTTACCCCCATGATGACCGGCGACATGCCCAGATCTTCCTTCAGGTAGAAGGGCAGGAAAAACAGCAACCCGGCCTGTGCCCCGCTGCGAAATGCCGCCAGCGCACAGAGCAACATGATTCCGCGATGTTTCAGCAATCCCTTCATGCCGCTGAAATAGTCGCCACCCTTCATTCCCTTTTCAGGTGCCTTGCCCGCATCTGTTCGCTTGAGACCGAAGAACAGCAAGGCCGCGACCATCAGCGCCGGCACCGCATTCACCATCGCCGTCTGCTGCCAGGTCAGATACAGCATCAGCGTTCCCGCCGCCACCGGTGCCAGCAGATCCCCCAGACTGGCCCCCATTGCATGGATCGACAGGGCAAAACCCCGCTGGTCCGGGAAGGCTTTTGACAGATAAGAAATCGCCGCCGGATGCCAGAGCATGTTGGTTGCCCCGATCACCGCGACAAAAATACAGATCAGCAGATAAATGCCGGTGAACCCGACCCCCAGCAAGGCCAGCGCACAGACGCCAAGCGCAAACACCTGCCAGAAAACCCGTTTCCCGGTCATGTCGACAAGGGTTCCACTGGGCAGGTTGGCGGCAAAGGAAGCGATGTAAAAGATACTCCAGAAAACCGCCACTTCGGCCGTTGATACGCCGAGCTCTTCTTTCATATAAGGCGCAAGGAACAGAAAAATCGCGGCAATCCAGTGAATACCGCAATGCCCGAGACCAACCAGTGACATCGGTAATTCAAGGCGCGGCATCCAGCCGGTTTTCGTCTGTTCCTGTGTATTCATCAGATAGTTTTCCGGTTCATAATTGAGGCAGAAGGACGCAAGGGGGAAAGTGCATCGACAGAACAAGCTGATGCAGAAGGCAGAATTTTCAATTTCAAAGACTGAACCTCCATCCGATGAAAATCCAGTCGCAATGTCACGTCCTGCCGGAATTTGTTCCGCCAGGACGGCGTTGTCTGATTGATGCAAAAGATCGCATTCAAGGCTTTGGCAACCGCCATCTGCTGATGTATCACGGTAGCAACAATCACAACGGCCCGACGGGCGCTAAGCTATTAAAGCAAGGATTCTGCAATGACCGCCTACGACCCTCAGATAATCAAAGATTTCGAGAGCATCACAACAGCCACCCTGACCACCGTCCTGCTTAAAAAAGGGCTGCGGAATGTCTGGATACGGGGTTCCTTCCCGCTGCGCGAAGGCCAGAAACGCCTTGTCGGACCAGCTTTCACACTCCGCTTTATCCCGGCACGCGAAGATCTTGCCACACCTGAATCATGGTCTTCGCCGATTTCTACCCGCGGCGCGATCGAAGCCATGCCGGAAGGCTGTATCGCCGTCACTGGCGCCGACGGCTGCACCGATGCCGGTATCTTTGGCGATATTCTGTGCCAGCGCATGGCAGTCCGGAAGGTTGCGGCTCTTGTCACTGACGGTGTTGTCCGCGACCTCGAAGGCGTTCTGGAAACCGGCCTGCCGGTATGGGCATCCGGTGCTGCCGCCCCTCCTTCCGTTGCCGGGCTGACCTTCGTGAACTGGGAACAGCCGATTGGCTGTGGCGGGGTTGCCATTTTCCCCGGCGACCTGATCGTCGCCGACAAAGACGGTGCAGTTGTTATCCCCCAGAAGCTGGTGGCTGATGTCCACAAAGCCTCTCTCGATCAGGAAGAGCTTGAGTCATGGATCATCAATGAAGTCCGCAACGGCGCGGTTCTGCCCGGCCTTTATCCGCCCAACGAGGAAAACAAGAAGCGTTTTGACGCCTTCAAAAAAGCCAAAGGCTGATCTCTGAAACAGTTAATGCGAATGACTTGCACTAACGGCATTCCCGACATATGTTCGCAAATGACAGTCGTTCGCATTAACAACACAGAGAACTAACATGTTACGTCGTTCCCTCACACTTGCTGCCGCAACAATGGTCGGCATGACCGGTGCCGCCGCCACCTCCCAGGCTGCTGGCGAAGTAAACCTCTATTCCTATCGTCAGGAATTTCTGGTTCGTCCGTTCCTTGAAAAGTTCGAAGCGGATACCGGTATCAAGGTGAATGTTGTCTATGCCAGTGACGGTATCCTTGAACGGCTGAAAGCCGAGGGTGCAAACAGCCCGGCCGATGTCGTTCTGACCGTCGATGTTGCCCGGCTCAAAGCCATTGCCGACGCCAATCTGTTCCAGCCAGTTTCTTCTCCTGTGCTGAAGAAAAACATTCCGGAACAGTATGTCGGTGACGATGGCGGCTGGTATGCCCTTACCCTGCGCTCGCGCATTCTGTATGCGTCACGGGAACGGGTACCTGAAGGTGCAATCACAACCTATGAAGACCTTGCTGATCCGAAATGGAAGGGCCGCATCTGCACCCGGTCGGGCAAGCATGTCTACAACCGCTCCCTGATTGCGTCGATGATTGCCGCTCATGGCGAGGAAAAAGCCGAAGAATGGGCTAAAGCTGTCGTTGCCAATTTTGCCCGCAAGCCGCAAGGCAATGACCGGGCTCAGGTGAAGGCCGTTCATGAAGGCCAGTGCGATATCGCTATCGGCAATACCTATTACTATGCGCTTATGAAGAACAACGAAAAGCAGCCGGAACAGAAAGACTGGGCAGCCTCTGTGCGTCCGGTTTTCCCGAACCAGGACGGTCGTGGTGCGCATGTGAATGCGTCCGGTGCCGGTGTCCTGAAATCCGCGAAAAACAAGGAGAATGCCATCAAATTGCTGGAGTTCCTGTCGAGCGACATTGCGCAGGAAATGTATGGCGAGCTGAACCACGAATATCCGGTGAAGCCGGGCGTTCCGCAAAGTGCCGAAGTCCGCAGCTGGGGTGAAGTCAAATTTGACACGCTGGCCCTGTCGAAAATCTCCGACAATGCAGAACCGGCCGCCCGTCTCGCAGATCGCGCCGGATGGCAGTAAACTGCCCTCATAAAAGACTGCCTGCATGAAGGAGCAGCCTTCTGCAGCAGGTGATATACCGCTTCCTGGCGGTTCACCCCGGGTTCCTGACGGAGCCCGGGGTTTCGGCTTTTCAGATATCCGCCGACCGGATATCTGGCTGATACTCAGCGCTTCCATTGCGCTGCTGGTCTCGATACCCGTGATAACCGTTCTCGTCATGTCGACGGTATCAACCGGCGATATCTGGGCCCATCTCGCGTCAACCGTGCTTACCGTCTATGTGGCCAACACCCTGATTCTTTTTGTCGGTGTTGGTGTCGGAACAATCCTAATCGGCGTCACGACTGGCTGGCTTGTCACGATGTGCCAGTTTCCGGGGCGTCGGATCTTCGAATGGGCACTGCTCCTGCCGCTCGCAGTCCCTTCCTACATTCTCGCTTTTGTGGCGACGGACATGCTGGAGTTTTCCGGCCCGCTGCAGGGCGCTCTCCGCGATATGTTCGGCTGGCGAACCATGCAGGATTACTGGTTCCCCGATATCCGTACGATCGGCGGCGCCATCCTGATGTTCTCGCTGACCCTCTATCCCTATGTCTATCTGCTGGCCCGCTCGGCCTTCCTTCAGCAATCCGTCTGCGTGCTGGAGGTCAGCCGCACACTCGGTCGTTCCGGCCTCTCCAGTTTCTTTCAGGTCGCCCTGCCGTTGGCCCGGCCAGCTATCGTAGCCGGCGTTGCCCTGGCGCTGATGGAAACCCTGAATGACTATGGTACCGTCAAATATTTTGCCGTGAATACCTTCACAACAGGCATTTTTGATGTCTGGCTGTCCTACAACAATGCCGGAGGTGCCGCTCAACTGGCCAGCGCCCTCCTCGGTTTTGTCATCCTGCTCATCGCTCTCGAACAGATTTCCCGACGTCAGCAACGCTATCATCAGACAACCAGCAAACTGAAGGACCTGCCCGGATATCCACTGAGCCGCGGGCGCGCTACGGCGGCCATCGCGGCCTGCCTGCTCCCGGTACTCCTCGGCTTCCTGCTCCCCGCTTCTGTTCTCGCGCATTATGCCTTTGAAAGCTTCAGGGACACCTTTGGCTCTGCCTTTCTGTCTGATGCCCGCAACAGCCTCCTGCTTGCTTCGGTTTCCGCCGTTATCGCTGTCTTTCTTGGCGTGTTTCTCTCCTATGCGAACCGTCTGCGGCCCGGCAAGGCGCTGACCGCGCTCACGCGTTTCTCGGTCGTCGGCTACGCGGTTCCCGGTGCCGTTCTGGCGCTCGGGGTCATCATTCCTTTCGGGTGGCTGGACAATTACATCGACGGACTGATGCGATCTGCGTTTGACCATTCAACCGGGCTGATTTTCAGCGGCACTGTCTTTGCCCTGATCTTCGCCTATGTGGTCCGCTTTCTGGCCGTATCCTTCGGTGCAGCCACGTCAGGCCTGTCGAAAGTTACCCGCAACATGGACAATGCGGCACGGATGCTGGGCCGGTCTCCGCTTGGTACGCTGGGCGCCGTGCATCTGCCACTGATCCGGGCCAGTGTCATCACTGCCGGACTGCTGGTCTTTGTCGATGTCATGAAAGAGCTGCCGATGACGCTGATCCTGCGTCCTTTCAACTTCAACACGCTCGCCACCCGCACCTATGATTACGCGTCTGACGAGCGACTCTGGGAAGCCTCTCTCCCCGCCTTGTCCGTGGTTATTGTCGGTATTCTTCCGGTTATCCTGATGAGCCGGGCCCTCCGGAATTCACGTCCCGGCCATTAATCAGCGCGGGCAACCGTGTAGACTTCCGTGGGCTGCGTCCTGCCCCGGACCACCACGCTATCCAGCAATGAGAACCTGAATTCCATTCCCTGCCCTGCAGCCTTCATGGTCGAGCCGGTCAGCATGATATAGGTGCCGTAATTCTTGTTCAGCTGCTCCAGCCTTGCCGCAATGTTGACCTCGTCACCATGAACCGTGAACAGCAGCCGCTCCGGCGAACCAACAGCACCCACAGTCAGAAGTCCGGTGTTGATCCCGCATCTGGTCCGGATTTCCAGTTGCTTCTCACCAAAGCGCCGGCTGGTCATGAGTTCCTGAATACCCAGCGCCGTCTGTAACGCACTGGCCGCATGCTCGCCGTCTTCCGTCACCGTATTATAGGCAATGAGCATCGCATCGCCTTCAAACTGCACGATGGTCCCGCCAAACTCATCAATCACTTCTGCTACTGCCGTAAAATAGTCATTCAGCAGAGCGATCAGTTCTTCCGGTCCCACTTTCTCGGAGATGGTGGAAAACCCCTCGATGTCGGTAAACATGACAGTGGCGACTTTTACCTCGGCATCACCCGGCTGCAGCGCCTGGTCGGCATGGGTAATCCGTGACGCGATTTCCGGAGACACAAACTTTGACAGCTCTGATACGGCAGAATGCTCGGCAATCGCCGTCGTCATGGTCCTGCGGGCGCGAACAAGGGCAATTGTGAGGACAAAAGTCACCAGCAGGATGGACAATATCTTGTCCACCTCGCCGCCGATCAGGATCTTGTCCGAGGTGACATACTCAACATAATCCCGCGTAATCACCGTATCAGCGAACGGGTCTGACAGGGCATAGAACAGCATGTAGCTCCAGGCCACAGCAGCGGTAATACCTGCAACCAGCACATAGACAGGGTCAAACCGCAGGGCGCGCAGGGAAATAAAAATAAAGACATAAAGCAGGGTCGGCGCTTTGAGGTAAAACGGTGCCGGCTGCATGTACTGGATATGAAAACTCCAGATCAGCACCATCAGAATGGTGATATCGACAATGACCGAAACAAACAGAAACCAGCTTGGCATGAACGACCTGTAGGCCATGCCGAGGCGAATGACCGTAAACAGAATATAAGCACCAAGCGCCCAGGGAACGGGCTGAAACGGATGACCTTCCGCCGGTTGCGGGGCCAGCGCAAACAGGATCGACCAGGCAAACACCAGCAACAGCTGCATCCAGCCAATCAGGATTTCACTCTGCATCTGCTGGCGCTCGATCTTCTCCAGCACCCGCGCCGGCAGATTTTTTGACGGTTTACCCCCGAACAGAAACTCGATAATGCCTGACACGTCATTTTACCTGAATGATTGAAGCATCCGACTATAGCCGGAATGCCCGCCTGAACACCGAACCAATTGTTCACAGGGCGACACGTTAGCGTGACGTTTCCACGACAGATGTCTGCTGACTGTAACTTTCCGAGATTCTTGCCCAGGCACGCGCCCTGAACCAGGGGTCCCTGATTGAGCGGGCGATATCAATTGCCTCCGCCCGGTAGGCAATCCCGGACGAGCGACTGTCCGGCTGCCCTCCGAATTCAGCCTCAAGGCTGCACAGCAGCCAGACCCGTGCCAGCCGGTCAGCAACCCCGTCGATTGAACGCCGGGCAACTGTCGCCAGATCACGCTGATCTGTCGCAGCATCCCGATACTCTCCCGTCGAAAGCAACCGCAGGGCAGCAACTGCCTTCAGCCTGTCATCTTCAATCTCATCAAGCGCCCTTTCAGCCGCCGGCATATCCTCCAACGCCATCCAGACATCGACAAGACGTCCATAGGCATAGGAACGGGCGTAGGAAAGTTCGATCCGGCCCGCTACCATCATTGAAAGATCAGCGACAGCAATCGCCCGCTCCCGCTCATGTCGCAGCAATATCGCAAGGCGGGCCAGTCCCACCGCCTTGTAGCGAAGCTGGCGCACCCCGCCGAGCATTACCAGCGCCCGGTCACCTTCACCCGACCGGGCCAGTGCCAGAGCCAGCGCAATGCGGGCCGACACCTGATCTTCGTTCCGGGCTGCAAAAGGTGCGAATGCCTGTTCAGCTTCAGGCAACCGGTCAAGGCTGGCCAGTCGCTCAACCAGTGCCAGTTCAGCCGCCTTCCGGGCACTCGCCTCGGCCGGAAGCCGCGAACGGTAATGATCAAGCATCCCGGTAAACTGCGCCTCATTACCCAGTTTCAGCCAGACCGCAGCACTGCGGAGCATGTCATCCGATGATATTTGCAGATCACTCTGCCCACCCGTACCGGCTGCCAGAGCTGCCTGCCTTGCTTCTGGCAATCGCCCATCCTGCAAATGCACTTCTGCAATATCCAGAAAAGCCGCTGACTGCTGCCGGGGATCCGGTATGGCCGTCGCCGTTTCTGCTGCCAGTGGCCCCGGAACGGCGCGGACAAGCGCGCCAGCTATCCGGCGCATCCCGACAAGTACCGCTCGCGGATCAGACAATTGTTGTGCGGTTGCCAGCGCATTGGCCAGATAGCCCGCATTGGCCTGTGCGACGAGAATTTCGGAATAGGCCCAGTCCCGCTGCTTGCGATCAAGAACGACATCGGCAGCGGCCAGCGCCTCGGTCAGCAGGCAGCGTGCACCCGGATCGGCGAAACAGCCATCGGCATCCCGGTTCGCCGTGACCGGTGCCGTAACTGCCCGTTCCAGAAAGTCACGGGTATCCTTGCTGCCTTCCAGCGCCTGTCGTGCCTGCTCCCGCTGCCGCTCCGTTGCCCCGGCCAGACGTTCCTGCATCAGATCGACATCTACCATCAGCGCCAGACGGTCGACCACATCACGGGTCAGCAGGGGATCCGGCTCAAGCCGGTCCTGCGACGCCGCCGACACTCCGGTGATCCCCGCCAGAGCCTCAGCCAGTTGCTGGTTGAACCGGCCATCCACAGGCCCTGCATATCGTCCCAGCCGCGTCAGCAATTCCTGTGCACGGACAACCAGAGGGTCCGGGTCCAGCAGAAGACGCGCCCCGCCTGTCGTTGCCCCCTGCCCGGAAAGTGCTGCGATCTGAACCTGTCCGTTTCCGGTTTCCGGCGGCGCGGCAATCGCATACCGCATCGTCATCAGCACGAAAGCACTGACAAACAATCCCGCGGCACAGCGACTCATGTGGTTCTGCAGAATATCCATGACGGATTATAGTATGTCAGCGGACTGCCCGCCGCTTCGTAATTCTGCTGATCGCAATTCCAGCCATCACCAGTATCAGGGCGATTGTCTCGTTCAGGCCAATCTTCTCACCCAGCAACACACCACCCAGCAGGACACCGGTTACCGGAACGATGAAATTGACCTGAGACATGAATGACGCACCTGCGTCCGAAATAATCCGGAACAGCAGCAAGGCAGCCAGCGCCGTCGGAACCACCGCCAGATACAGAATGATTGCCCATTCACCGAGGGAATAAGTGAAATCGGGTACGGGCTCCAGCATCAGGGCCAGTGGTGTTATGACAATCGCCGAGCAGATCATCGCCGCTGTGGTTCCTGCATAGGGATGCACATGCGCCGTTCGCCGTGTCAGGACACTGGCCACCGCATAACAGACAGCGGCCCCCAGAATGGCAGCCTGAGCAATCAGCTCGTTTCCCAACCCGGCAATAGCGTCCACACCAAACAGAACAGCAATCCCACACAGGCCGACACCCAGCCCCAGTGCCTTGAATAATGTTATCCGGTCGTCGCTGGTCAGAAAGTGGCTGAGACACAGAGCCGTCAATGGCGATACCGCCATCAGAATTGCCGCCGTACCGCTCTCGACCACCTGCTCGCCCCAGTTGATAAGGAAGAATGGAAGGGCAGAATTCAGGCAACCGACAACAGCCAGTATCATCCAGGTCCGCAGGTCCCCCGGAAGCCGGTAGCCACGCCATCGCACAAATACCAGCAGCAATATCGCCGCGATAACGATACGAATGGCTGCAAGGTTTAGCGGCAGGATGAATTCCATTGCCGCCCGGATCCCCGTAAAGGATGACCCCCAGATCATTCCCAGCAGCCCGAGCCGCATGTAGTCAGAGGCGATTGGTGCCCGCATCCGCTTTCTCTCCCGACAACTGTTGGCTGATCTTGTCCGGACCAAACCAATCCGGCTTTGCTATCAATACGAAGCAGGCTTGCATGCACTTTGCCTGACCACCCGGTCAAGTAAAAGAGTCCGGGTAATAGACTGAAATTTCAGAGCTTCATGGCAATTCGTGATCGGATAGTCGGTTGACGAAGCCCCGTGTTGTGTTAGCGTTTTTCCCTGTAGCTTGATGGGGGGTCCGTTTTTCGGGCCGGAAGTTACAATCCAACACGACCAGCTCTAAAGAGAACAGGGAGTTTCAGTAATGAGCACATTGAAGATTTTTGCAGCGGCAGCCGCCGGTGCAGCGCTCTTCGCGGGAGCCGCCACGGCAGCCACCCTCGATGACGTAAAAGCTAAAGGTTTCCTCCAGTGCGGTGTGAGCCAGGGTCTTCCCGGCTTCTCCAATCCGGATTCGAATGGCAACTGGTCAGGCATCGACGTTGATCTTTGCAAGGCCGTTGCAGCCGCCGTCTTTGGCGATGCCAGCAAGGTCAAGTTCACGCCGCTTTCGGCAAAAGAGCGTTTCACTGCTCTGCAGTCCGGCGAAATTGATCTCCTGTCGCGTAACACGACATGGACCAACACCCGCGACACGTCGCTGGGTCTCGATTTCGTTGGCGTCAACTATTATGACGGTCAGGGCCTGATGGTCCGCAAAAGCCTCGGTGTGAAGAGTGCCAAGGAACTCAGCGGCGCCGCAGTCTGCACCAACACCGGTACGACGACCGAGCTGAACGTTTCCGATTACTTCCGCACCAACAAGATGGAGCTGAAGCTGGTCGCATTCGAAAAGGCTGACGAAGTTGTCCAGGCCTATGATTCGGGTCGTTGCGACGTCTACACCACTGACCAGTCGGGTCTTGCTGCACAGCGCACCAAGCTGGCCAAGCCGGATGACCATGTTGTTCTGCCGGAAATCATTTCCAAAGAGCCGCTTGGTCCGGTTGTCCGTCAGGGCGACGACGTTTGGGCTGACATCGTCCGCTGGACGCTGAATGCCATGGTTACCGCTGAAGAATTCGGTGTGACCTCTGCCAATGTTGACGAAATGGGCTCCTCCAAGAACCCGGAAATCGGTCGTCTTCTCGGCACCACCGATGGCGCCATGTGCACCAATCTCGGTCTTGAAGCCACCTGCTTCGCTGCTGCGATCAAACAGGTTGGTAACTACTCGGAATCGTTCGAGCGCAATGTTGGTCCGAAGACCGCACTGGGCCTCGGCCGTAACCTGAACGCCCTGTGGTCACAGGGTGGCCTGATGTACTCACCGCCGTTCCGGTGAGCCAGGTTTGAAGTCCGGGGGATGCCTGTTTCAGGTATCCCCCTCTTCTTTTTGATCAACTGAACGGTCTCCGTTCGACACCATGGCTTTCAGGGGGGCTTTATGGCTGTTGATACGAAACCCGCACGGGGCGATGGCCCACCTAAGGCGAAGGTGGCTGTCTGGAATGATCCTGTAGCGCGTGGCATTTTTTTCCAGCTGTTGCTGATTGTAGCAATTGTCTGGTTCGGTTATTTCCTTTTTACGAACACGGTCGCGAACCTTGAGCGCCAGAATATTGCATCTGGTTTTGGCTTTCTGAGTTCGGAAGCCGGGTTCAACATCATTCAGACACCGATTGAATATACGGAGGCTTCCAGTTACGGAACCGTCTTCCTGATCGGACTGATCAACACCATCATTGTTGCCGTGATCGGCTGTGTCCTAGCAACCATCATCGGCTTTATCATGGGCGTTGCCCGGCTGTCTTCGAACTGGCTCGTGTCCAAACTGGCCGCAGTCTATATCGAGATATTCCGGAACATCCCGCTGCTGCTGCAGATATTCTTCTGGTATTTCGCCGTTCTGCGGTCTCTGCCTGATTTCCGCGACAGCCTGACAATGTTTGGTGAATCAGCCTTCCTGAACAATCGCGGTCTTTATATTCCGCGCCTGATCCCGGAAGACGGATTTGGTCTGGTAATCGCTGCTTTTGTGATCGGCATTGTCGCAACCATATTCGTCTCGAAGTGGGCAAAGAAACGTCAGGAAGCAACCGGTGAACAGTTTCCGGTTTTCTGGACTGCCGTGGGCCTTATCATTGGCCTGCCCATTGTTGTCACGCTGCTCAGTGGTAATCCCTTTACATGGGAATTTCCGACACGGTCCCGCTTCAACCTTTCCGGCGGTATAACGCTGATACCGGAGCTGATGTCGCTGGTGGCTGCCCTGTCGATCTATACGGCATCCTTCATCGCCGAGATCGTGCGGTCGGGGATCGAATCCGTCAGCCACGGCCAGACCGAGGCAGCCGGTGCGCTGGGCCTGCGTAAGGGTCCCACGCTCCGTCTGGTTGTCATTCCGCAGGCCATGCGGGTGATTATTCCTCCCCTGACCTCGCAGTATCTCAATCTGACGAAGAACTCGTCACTGGCTGCGGCGATTGCCTATCCGGACCTTGTGTCAATTTTCGCCGGCACAACGCTGAACCAGACCGGTCAGGCTGTTGAGGTGCTCTGCATGGTTCTGGCTGTCTATCTCAGCATCAGTCTCATCATCTCGACATCGATGAACTGGTATAATGACAAAATGGCTTTGGTGGAGAGGTGACATGAGCGCAACATTTACGCCTAAACCCGCCCGCCCTGCACCTGCCAGCACGACCGGATTTGTCGGCTGGCTGCGGCAGAGCCTGTTCAGTTCCATTGCCAATACGGTACTGACCTTCTTCTGCCTTGGCCTGATTGTCTGGTATGTTCCGGGTATTCTGGACTGGCTGTTCTTCAGCGCAACCTGGGTCGGTGAAACGGCCGCAGACTGCAAATATGAAGGGGCCGGCGCCTGCTGGGTCTATGTCGGCGAGTGGTGGAACTACTTCATGTATCTCCGCTATCCGGTCGAGGAACAGTGGCGGATCGACACGATGTACATCATCGCCATTCTGGCCGGTGTGCCGCTTCTGCTGCCGATGGTTCCACGCAAGATCAAGATGATCCTGGGTGTCTTTCTGCTGATCCCCTTCCCGGTCATCTCGTTCTTCATGTTTGTCGGCGGCAGCTTCGGACTGACCTACATCGAAACCAACCTCTGGGGCGGGATGTTCCTGACGCTGGTGATTGCGATCACCGGGATCGTTGCCTCCCTTCCGCTGGGTATTCTGCTCGCGCTGGGAAGGCGATCACAGATGCCCGCGGTCCGGTCGGTCTGCGTGGTATTTATCGAGTTCTGGCGCGGTATCCCGCTGATTACGGTGCTGTTCATGTCCTCGGTAATGCTGCCGCTGTTCCTCCCGGAAGGCGTGAACTTCGACAAACTGCTCCGTGCGCTGATTGGCGTCGCACTGTTCTCGTCAGCCTATATGGCGGAAGTGGTGCGTGGCGGGCTTCAGGCCATTCCAAAAGGCCAGTACGAGGCGGCTTCCGCTCTCGGACTCAACTTCTGGAAATCGATGGGCCTGATCATTCTGCCACAGGCGCTGAAAATCGTTATCCCTGGTATCGTCAATACCTTCATCGGTCTGTTCAAGGACACCACACTTGTCCTGATCATCGGTCTGTTCGACCTGCTGGGCGCGGTTCAGTCCAGTTTCTCGAACCCCGACTGGAAAGACTTTCCGCATGAAGGTTATGTATTTGCCGCCTTTGCCTTCTGGGTCTTCTGTTTCGGGATGTCGCGTTACTCAATCGCTCTCGAAAACAAGCTCCATACCGGGCACAAGCGCTAGGAGACTGACATATGGCTAATGAAAATCTGGCTATCGAACTGAAAGACATGAACAAGTGGTACGGTCAGTTCCACGTGCTCAAGGATATCAACCTGCAGGTGGCACGCGGTGAGCGTATCGTGATCTGCGGACCGTCCGGATCAGGTAAATCCACCATGATCCGCTGTATCAACCGGCTGGAAGAACATCAGGAAGGCCAGATCATTGTCGATGGCAATGAGCTGACAAACGACCTGAAGAAGATCGACGAAATCCGTCGTGAAGTCGGCATGGTGTTCCAGCACTTCAACCTGTTTCCGCATCTGACCATTCTGCAGAACTGCACCCTCGCCCCGATCTGGGTCCGCAAGATGCCGAAAAAGGAAGCGGAAGAAGTCGCGATGAAGTATCTGACCCGGGTCAAGATCCCCGAGCAGGCTCATAAATATCCGGGCCAGCTTTCCGGTGGTCAGCAACAGCGTGTGGCCATTGCCCGCTCGCTTTGCATGAACCCGCGCATCATGCTGTTTGATGAGCCGACATCCGCACTCGATCCGGAAATGATCTCCGAAGTTCTCGACACCATGGTGTCGCTGGCTGAAGAAGGCATGACGATGCTTTGTGTGACCCATGAAATGGGCTTCGCACGAAAGGTCGCCGACCGGGTGATCTTCATGGATGCCGGGGAAATCGTTGAAGAGAACAACCCGGAAGAGTTCTTCAACAACCCGCAAAATGATCGCACGAAACTCTTCCTGAGCCAGATTCTGGGTCACTAATTCTGGTCTGACTGGTAAATATGGGAATGAAACTACGCCGCCCGACGGGCCCAATGGTCCGTCGGGCGATTTGTATCGCAGCTGTCGTCGGCCCCACCCTGGTTCTGATCAACCAGGGTGATCTGCTGTTTGGCAGTGGTACACTCAATTATGGCAAGGCGGTATTGACGGCACTGGTACCCTTTTGCGTTTCAATGTTCAGTGCCATGGCTACATCGGAAGAAGCATGCAGACCGTAAGATTTCAGGATGGCGATTCAGCCCCTCAGTTTGGTGTCCTTGACGGAGACCATATTCACCCGCTCCCCGACGCTCCCTGGTTCGGGATGGGCATGGTCGGCAACCCGGTACCTCTGGCGGTTGTGAAATTACTGGCTCCGGTGGCGCCACAGCGGATTTTCTGTGTTGGCCTGAATTACCGGGCGCATGCGGCAGAAATGAAGCTCGACCTGCCGACCCGGCCCATGCTGTTCACCAAACCCTCAACCACGGTTGTCGGTCCGGACAGCATTATCGAATATCCGCATGAAGCTGAAATCGTTCATCACGAAGCAGAACTCGCCGTTATCATCGGCACCGCCGGGCGCCGTATTCCTGTGGAATCGGCACTGGATCATGTCTTTGGCTATACCGCAGCCAACGATGTCAGTGAACGTGTCATCCAGAAAGCGGAAATGGCATCTGGTGCCCTGCTGATCTGCAAGGGTTATGACAGCTTCTGCCCTCTCGGTCCTGTCATCGAGACCGAGCTTGACCCGTCTGGCCTGGACATTCGTTGCCGCGTGAATGGTGAAATCCGTCAGGATTCCAATACATCTGACTTCATCTTCACCGTCCCGCAGATCATTGCCGATATCAGCGCCGCAATTACCCTGCTGCCCGGTGATGTTATCCTGACCGGCACCCCGGAAGGGGTCGGGCCAATCAGCCCCGGTGACAGTGTAGAGATTGAGATTGCCGGTATCGGCGTGCTGCAAAACCGGGTCGTCGCGGAATCCTAGATCGCTCCCGGTTTCAGGGACAGCTGCAAACATCCTCCTGTCGTTCCGGAATCCGCATTCCGGGGTTGCCGGTCTTTGGCCGCCCCGGAATGCGGAACACAGCTTCTATGAGACAGAGAGGCGCGTCAGAGCGCAGTTGTAATCTTCCCCGGATCGCCGTCAGTCAGGCACCGGGCATGACCGCGACGCCGCCACGCGGGCCGGTATTCAGGCGTTCTGCAAACTGTGCCTCCAGAGGCCGTCCATGATGCAGGTTGAGCCACAGGCGCAACAGACGGCGCTTCTTCCGGGGATCGTCATAATCTTCAAAGTCAGTGCGCGCGTGAAGGACGCTATGGTTGTTCAGCAACTGAATATCACCGCGCTTGAAGTCCATATCGAACCGAATGCCGTCGGAAAGGGCAATCTGCCCAACCGTTTTGACTGCTTCGAGATCCAGCCCTGAAAGTGGCATGCCCGCCTTCGCCATACCGTCGACGATGCTGCGTTCATTGAACCGGCAACTCAGCAGGCCCTGATAGTAACTGAAAACAGGCACCCGGTGATTGGTTACCTCTTCCGGGTCACCTGTTGCCCCCTCGCCACGAAGATCATAATGAAAGCCCCTGAACAGGGTCTCCAGCATTTCCGGGTGGGTTTCCAGCAGACGGTTGAAGATGGCACCGGAACTGGCGACGATACTCTCACCCCCGGTTTTCGAGGGATGCATGCATAACAGGCCAACAATATCGGAACTGTCGCAATGCGCCTTGATGCCGTTGTTGGTCGTGTATCCCCGGACATTCTTTGAATAGTAATCGCGACCGTGATCTTTCACTTCGCCAATGCGATGGCCTTTTGCATTCTGGGTAATCGGAACCCCGAGATGACAGGCAAGCCCCCAGTAAAGCGCATAGGCAAAACGGTCGTCATAATCATCAACCTGCAGCCCCCGGATCAGCAGAATACCTCGACCCTGTTCCAGATTATCCTGAAACTGCCGCATTTTCGCACCGAACACCGGCAGCGGAAAATCCGTCTCATCAAATTCGTAAGCTCCCTTACCGGAGGCCAGAACGGCCTCTGTCGCTGTTTCAATTTCCCTGATCTCTGATTCGGACAGAAGATAAACCCAGTCCTTGTCCTGACGCAGTTCATCTGCTGTCCATACGCTTGAAGCCGTATAAGGTTTGGTGAGTACAGCGTGCATATTTATCGTCCCGTTTGTGAGGGCTGGTGATTTGTTCGGACATTATAACGACAATCTGAAGGAAACGACAAGATGGCTGATGATATCGATGGAATGAAGGAACTTGCAGGCAAAGTTGCCATTGTCACAGGCAGCGCCCGAAATATCGGCCGCGCCAGCGCCCTTGAACTGGCACGGGCCGGTGCCTCGGTGATGGTGCATGCAAAAACCTCCGCAGATCATTGCCAGGAAACCGTCGAGATGATTCGCGCTCTTGGCGGACAGGCCGAATATCGTCTGGCCGATGTCACGGACCCGGCTGCTGTTACCGGACTGGTGACGGAAACCGCAGAACTGTTCGGAGGTATCGATATTCTCGTCTCTAATGCCGCAGACCGCAGTGCCTGCCGGTTTCAGGATCTGGATTGGGATCTGTTTTCCCGCACCGTCGATATCGCGCTCGGAGGGCTGTTCCATCTGGCCAAGGCCGGCTGGCCGGAACTTGCAAAGCGGGGCGGAGGTTCGATCATTGCCATGGGTGGCATGACATCCTTTACCGGCCTGATACACCGGTCCCATGTCACGGCTGCCAAATCCGCTGTTTCCGGCCTGATTCGCAACCTTGCGCTTGATCTGGCAGAAGAAAACATCCGTGCCAACACGATCATGGTAGGCCAGATCGAAACAGTGAATGCTGACGGATCACCAAAGAAGAAACCGCATGACGGCACCATCGACATTCCCCTCGGCCGGCTTGGACAACCACAGGATATTGCTGGGTTAGTTCGGTTTCTGAGCGGCCCCGCGGCCAGCTATATTACCGGTCAGAGCCTGCATTGTAATGGCGGTGCGCTCACGGTTCCTTGATAGGTATTCACCACATTTATGGCTGTTTTCCTGTATCCAGAGTTGCCATCACCTTCAAAAGTCCTACAAATGTATTAGGTGTGGAGAGGGTGTCATTTTACGGTTATTGGAATTTGATCATGAAAAATAAAAAATCGGCTGAGAAAGTCGTTGCTGAAACCGGACGTGGCAGAATTCGCGGACGGACAGCATCAGGAAAACCCAATCCGGTTGATGTTCATGTCGGAGGAAGACTTCGCGAACGCAGGACGCTTCTTGGCATGAGCCAGACGTCGCTTGCCGACTCCATTGGTCTGACATTCCAGCAGGTTCAGAAATATGAAAGTGGTGCCAATCGAATGGGTGCGTCGCGCCTTTTTGAAATGGCCACGGTTCTGGATACAGACATCTCCTACTTCTTTGAAGGCATGTCCGATGACGTTGCGGCGTCAAGCCCGCGGCAGATCATGGATCGTGAGACCGATCCGGAAGTGGAAGAAACACGCAATCCGATGCTGCGCCGGGAAACCCTGGAACTGGTCAGGGCGTTTTATAAATTCCCGACCACCGAGATGCGCGAACAGTTCACCAATCTGACGCAACTGCTGTCGGCTGAAGAAAAAGCCCTCAAAGCTGCGAAGACGAAGCGCAAATCAAAAGCGGCGAAAGCCTGACGACCTAGCTTTCGGACTTCGGCCGGACATCGCTGCGGTAACGCGGCCTGTCTGGCTGAGGTTCAGACAAAGGTTCGGTCTCTCTCAGTGTTGAATGACATCGCCGGGTGAGTTCCTTGTACTCATCGGTGCCTTTTACCTTCCAGGCGATCTCACCCTCAGCAAGAGTTCTGATCACCTTCGCCGGCAGCCCGGCCGCAAGGGAATTGGCGGGAACCTCAAAGCCGGCCTTCACAAAGGCCATGGCGGCGACAAAAGCGTTCTCGCCAATGATTGCCCCGTCCATGACCACGGCGTTCATCCCGACCAGCGCATTGCGTCTGACGGTACAGCCATGCAGAACTGCACCATGTCCGATATGCCCGTCGATCTCGATCAGGGTGTCCGTGCCGGGAAAGCCATGCATGACGCAGTTATCCTGCAGATTGCTTCCTGATTCGAGAATGATCCGTCCGAAGTCACCCCGCAGGCTTGCCCCCGGACCGACATAACAGTCAGGTCCGACAATCACATCACCGATCAGCACGGCTGTCGGATGAACAAAAGCTGTCGGATCGACAACCGGTATCAGATCTTCGATGGCATAAATACGGGCCATTATCATGTCCTCTCACTGGGGGCTGCCGGGCCTGCATTGACCGGGCGGGCAGTCATTGCATAATCCAGCCTCATCCCGGTGGCAACGCCGACGACCAGGCCACCTCCCCTTCCCGATAAACCGGAGACGGCACCATGAGTTTCGAGACCATCCAGTATGAAGAAAATGATGGCTACGCCGTCCTGACCCTGAACCGGCCGGAACGGCTGAATGCCTTTACCGGTGTCATGCATGCTGAAATCCGGGAAGCACTGGACAAAGTTGCCTCTAACAAAGCCAACCGTGCGATGATCCTGACCGGTGCCGGCCGGGGGTTTTGCGCCGGACAGGATCTGAATGACCGGGTGATGGGAGATGACGATGCACCGCCCCCTGATCTGGGTCATACGCTGGAAACCCTTTACAACCCGCTGGTCCGGACGATTCGCGCTCTGGAAATGCCGGTCATTTCAGCCGTTAACGGGGTAGCAGCCGGTGCCGGTGCCAATCTCGCACTCGGCGGTGATCTGGTGATGGCTGCCCGGTCCGCGAAATTCATTCAGGCATTCTGTCGTATCGGCCTGGTGCCGGACGGCGGTGGTACCTGGTTGCTGCCCAATCTGGCCGGGCGGGCAAAAGCCATGGCAATGGCCATGCTGGGCGAGCCTGTCAGCGCAGAAGAAGCAGAACGGATCGGCCTGATCTGGAAAGTTGTCGAGGACGACGCCCTGATGCCGGAAGCCCGCAAACTTGCTGCACGTCTGGCGACACAGCCAACCGCCGGCCTTGCGGCCATTAAACAGCTGATTACCGCCGCGGCTTCACACAGTCTGGACGAACAGCTTGATCTGGAACGCGACACCCAGCAACGCCTTGGCCGCACCCACGATTACCGGGAAGGTGTCCGCGCCTTCCTCGGCAAACGGGAGCCTGTCTTCAAAGGAGAATAATCAGGCAGGCTGCCAGTCTGACCGGACATCAGCAACCGTCGCTCTCGGGCGTTCATCCGGCTTGTCTGTTGCACTGCCAATATAAATATAGCCGGCCAGCTTTTCATCCGGAGCCAGCCCGACAATCTTCAGGAAATCCGCGTCATAGGCATACCATTCGGTCAGCCACTGCGCGGCATAACCCAGTGCGTGGGCCGCATTCAGAATATTCATACAGACTGCACCGGATGACAGAACCTGTTCCCACTCCGGTACCTTGGGATGCGTCGGGTCTGCTTTTGAGACCACGGCGACGACAACCGGCGCCCGCAGCAGCCGGGTTCGCTCAATCACCAGCTGCTGATCCCGACAGCCTTCATTCTTTCGTCTGAAGACATCTTCCAGCTTCTCCCCCAGAACGGCGCGGGCATCATCTGCAATGACAATGTAGCGCCAGGGAAACAGTTTCCCATGATCCGGCACCCGCAAACCTGCCGTCAGGATCTTATCCAGCGTTTCGGGGTCCGGTCCCGGTTCATCCATCATACGGGCAAGCACCGAGCGGCGGGACATAAGGAAATCATAGTGTTCAGACACAGGGCTCTCCGGGAACAGAAATCACAGAGACTGATAACTGCTGACTCAACGCGTAATCTTCAAGCCCCAATGCGAGCAATTCGCAAGATCATGCCTCGCCGGACTCGAGAAATTCACGTAAATACAAATCAGACTTCCCCATATCGCGGAAGACTACGTCAAGCAGTGAACGGAGTTCCTTGCCGATATCCGGTGGTTTCATCCTGCGTCCCTCCTCGATCCGGTGCAACAGCTCCTCATGCTCTTTGGCATGAGCCTCAGCCTCCGGATAACCGATCTTTTGCATGAATATCTCTTCATTCCGGAAATGTTCTTTCAGCATTCTCCCAATTCTGGAGAGCGACAGATGAAGATTATCCGAACTACCGGACTGAAAGCTCTGCTTGATGTCGCCAATCTCGCTCAGAATCGTCTGGTGCTCTGCGTCGATTGACTCAACGCCGATAAGAAAACTATCGGGTATCTTGTATTGCATTTGCCTGCCCTTTCGAACCTTAGAAGTACTAAAGGCCAGCCGGATATAAAACTACGCACTTTCACTTATATAACGACAACCGCAATTTGATTAAGGTTATTCCGACATCAGATACGGGGAGGCAGAAGGTCATGAGTACATCAGGAAACGAACGTTTTTTCGACAAAGATGATATCATTGTCAGCAAGACAGACCTCAAGGGTCGTCTGACCTATGCGAACGATATCTTCCTGTCGATAGCCGATTACAAGGAAGCCGAAGTTCTCGGGCAACCGCACAGCGTTATCCGTCACCCCGAGATGCCCCGCGCGATATTCAAACTGCTCTGGGACTCAATCAGTTCCGGCAGGGAAATCTTCGCCTATGTCGTCAATCAGACAAAGTTCGGAGACTATTACTGGGTTCTTGCCCATGTCACACCAAGCCGAGACAACAAGGGTGAAATCAACGGATATCATTCAAACCGTCGCGTACCCGACCGGCAGATCATTCAGGATACGATTATTCCGATGTACCGGAAAATGCAGAAACTGGAAGACAGTATGCCCAACCGCAAAGACGGAATGGCTGCCTCCGAAAAACTGCTCACGGACTTTCTCCAGGGAAAAAACCAGAGCTACGACGAATTCATCGCCCGTATACAACAAGCGGCATAAAGAGATCCAAAATGTATATTGCATCAGGCAAAAATGAAATTGATGAGATCCTCGCGGTCTGCAAGGCCGTTGCCAACGGAGATTTCAACGCCCGTATCACCAACAGCAAATCGACAGGCAAATCGCTCGAACTGGTCCATGCGATCAACCGTCTGATTGACAGAACAGATGCCTTTGTTCGCGAAGCGGCGGCAACCATGGAACATGTTCAGCACAACAAATATTACCGGCGTATATCAACAACCGGCATGGTCGGAGACTTTCTGGCAGCAGCCGAGGTTATCAATGCCGCCACCATGAACGTAGAGGAACGGGTTCAGAACTTCTCGAAAATTGTAGGCGGGTTCGAGACAACCGTAGGCGAAGTCGTATCAACGATTTCATCCGCAGCCACAGAGCTGCGCAGTTCTGCCGAAACCATGAACACAACCGCAGACAGTACCAGCCATCAGGCAACAACGGTTGCCGCCGCGGCTGAAGAAGCATCGGTCAATGTCCAGACCGTTGCAGCCGCTGCCGAAGAACTGTCATCTTCCATTACCGAAATCAGCCGTCAGGTCGGCAGTTCTGCGTCTATCGCCGAAGCAGCTGTGACCAATGCCGGGAATGCTTCAGAACGGATCAAACAGACATCAGCCGCCGCAGGAGAGATCAGCGAAGTCCTGACACTGATCGAAGATATTGCCGAAAAGACAAATCTTCTTGCCCTTAACGCCACCATTGAAGCAGCCCGTGCCGGTGAAGCCGGCAAGGGCTTTGCCGTTGTCGCCTCCGAAGTAAAGGATCTGGCGAAACAGACAGCCAGAGCCACGGACCAGATTCGCGACCGTATTGGCGCCATGACGTCGGCGACACAGGAAACAGTGACCGCTGTTAATGAAATCAACGAGATCATTGGCAAGATCAAGGAAAACAGTCTGGGCATTACCGATGCCATGAACCAGCAACGTGACGCCACAAACGAAATTGCCGCAAATGTAGAGCAGGCATCCGCAGGGACATCCGAAGTTACCAGCAGCATACAGAACGTGACGGCGGCTGCGATTGAAACCGGCAATGCAGCCGGCGATATCCTCAGCGCCTCAACCGAGCTGTCGCGACAGGGAGAAGTCCTCAGCATCGAGGTTGAAAAATTCCTCGCTGAAGTCCGGAAAATAACCTGACCCGGGTCTCCCGCTGATCGGAATCTCAGCGAACACGACGTTATCGCCAAACCGTGAACCGAGTTTAGCAACCTCTGGCCCGGTAATGCGTTAGTCTCCGTAATCGTCCTGATAACGGAGACTTCCCTTGCTGATTGATCCTCCTGCCTACACGGCACCTGCCGACTGTCGTGGTGTTCCCGTCTCCTGTCAGAATGCCGCTGCCCTCGACGGACTTGAAAAGGCTCTGATCTGCGCCCTCTCCTTTCGTGGTGATGCCATCGCCGAGATCGACCAGGTACTGGATTCCCATCCCGACTTCATCATGGGCCACCTGTTCAAGGCGGCCTGGCTGACCCAGGCAATGGAAACCCGGATATATGACGACATGGTGGCTGCCTGGAACCGGGCCAGTCAGCTGGCCGGAAATGCCAATGAACGGGAACTCGGACATCTCACCGCCATAAAACACTGGATTGACGGCGATTTTCACCGGGCCGTACAGGTGTGGGAAGACATTCTGACCCATTGGCCACTCGACCTCATGGCCCTCCAGCAAGCCCATCTCAGCCATGTTCTGCTTGGTGATACGGATGGCCAGCGCGACACCGTTGCCCGGGTTTTTTCCCTGTGGGACGAATCCTTGCCCGGTTATGAATTCGTGCTTGGTTTCTATGCCTTTGGTCTGGAGGAAAACGGCGATTATCACCGGGCAGAGGAACTGGCCCGCCAGGCACTCGCCATCCGACCGGACAATCCCTATTCCGTTCATGCCGTCGCCCATGTGATGGAAATGCAGGGTCGTCAGCATGGCGGTATCCGGTTCATGGCAGATTACCAGCGCTACTGGGGCGACTCCAATTTTGCCAACCATCTGTGGTGGCATACATCGCTGTTTCATATCGATATCGGCCAGACAGACCGTGCCCTGAACATCTATGACGCCCATCTGCGCTCTCAGGAACATGACGGCGACAAATATGAAGAGCTGGATGCTTCTGCCCTGCTCTGGCGGTTGCGGCTGCTTGATGTCGATACCGGTTCGCGCTGGCGGCAACTGGCCGAGAAGTGGGAACCTTCTGCCATCGATACGCTTTACGCCTTCAACGACGTTCACGCGATGATGGCCTTTGTCTCCGACGACCGCACCGATGCACAACATGCGCTGCTGACCGCGAACGAGCGATATCTGGAGAATGCCAGCGACGCGAACGCTGCCATGAGTCGCGAAATCGGCCTGCCATTTTGCCTCGCCATGCAGGATTTCCATCATGAAAGATATGGTGATTGCGTCGACCGTCTGCTCCCGGTCCGCTATCGTACCTGGCGGCTTGGCGGCAGCCGGGCACAGCGCGATATCATCGGCTGGACCCTGCTGGAAGCCGCCCTGCGCGCCCGGCGCTTTGAACTGGCGCTGGCGCTGGCAAATGAACGCTGCGCCCTGAAACCCTCCAGCCCGCAGAACTGGACCTATGTATCGCGGGCGTTTGCCGGTCTTGGCAAAACCTGCGAGCGGGACCGCGCACAGGCCCGTGCCCAGTCCCTGATGGGGGAATAAGCCCGCCTCACCTCACACAGAGCCGGTTGTGATCGGAAATGCGTGAACCTATGCTGATGGCCCTGAACATCACGTATTCCGGGCATGACCGAAAATCCTTACGCCAGCGACATTCTCCGTCACCTCGAACGGATCAGCCTGCGAAAACGGAAAAGTCCGGTCGTCCTGTTTTTCGGACGGGACGGTGCCTTCTCGGACAATGCCAAATATCTCTATCTCGACGCTGTCGCCGGTGACTACGGGTTTGATCCGCTCTGGGTGACCGCCGATACCGCCATTGCCAGTCTTCTGGCAACGCAGTCCCTGCCCGTACTGTTGCTGGATAGTCCGCCGAAGGAGGCTTTGCGTATCCTCCTGAAAGCGGCGGTTGCGGTGTTTTGCATCAATCCCAACGATGTCTTTGCTGATCCGCATATCCGGGCATCTGTTGAAGGGGCCTTCCGGCTGCAGCTCTGGCATGGCGTATTCGCCGGACCGCAGGACCTGCAGGTCACAGATCTCGCCCCACTTCTGAATCCGCGGCTGACCTATCAGCTGTATGGTGCCAGCAGCATAGACGCCGTCCTGTCCCCGGCAGCCCGTTATGACGACCGCTTTGCCGAAGCCTTCGGCGCCACCGAAGTATTGCGGGACGGCTATCCCCGAAACGAGGTGCTGTTTCGCGAACCGACAGAACAAGACTGTCTGGGGGCCTTCCGCATTCCAGACCAACTGAAAGTCAGCGGCGGCCGGAATATCCTCTATTGTCCCTCTCACACCCGTGTCGGCACACCGGCCTGGCGGGAAAGCTGGCTGCTCGACAAATTCCGGGAAGCGCATGAGACATCCGGTGTCACTATTTTCATCAAGCCACATCCGTTTGAAGCCGCGATCGCGCCGGCATCACGTTCCCTTGCCCCCGGACTGCATCTCATCGCCGCCCTCGACGATATCTATCCTGCCCTGCGCGATTTCGATCTGCTGATCTCCGACTATTCATCCCTGATGGATGACTTTCACCTAACCGGCAAACCGATGCTGGTGCTGCAAACCCCGCAGACCGAGAAAGTCCGCCAGCATCTGCTGCTGCCGGATCTGCATTACCGCAACCTTGCGCCTGTCGTGACGGCAGACGATCTGCCTGTTGCGATAGAGGCGGCTTTCGGTGATCGCCCCTCAAAGCCGGTCAGCAGCATTTATACCGAAGATCATCACGGCTCAGCCGCCCGCCTGAACCACTATATCGCCGGACAGGTACGACAACGTTGTACCGTCCGTTATCGTGTTACGGATCTGAATGGCCAGAAATCCGGTTCCGGAGATAGTTCCTCATGAGACTGATATCCAGAACAGTAACTGTCGCCACCTGTCTGCTCATCACCGGGTGTCAGACACATATTCCCCGGCAGATGCCAGAAGTCCTGGAAAACCCGGCTATCTCCAGACCGGGGAGTGTTTTCATCCCCGCAACAACCATCAGAGACAACCGGAACGCACTGGCTGCACGCTGCCTGCGATCCGCAACCCCTGAAGACCCCATAATTTCCGTTCAGGCACCTGCCGGTTACGGACTGGATGACCGCTATATCAAGGCATCCCACGCCATTATACGGATGGGAACAGGCTGCCTCGGAAACGATGACCAGCAATGCCGGTCCGTTGTCCAAATGGCTGCCAGCTGGGCTGATGCAAATGCCTCCATCGTCAACCGGACAGCGGCAGATGACGGCCAGTTCTGGAACGACACACTGACCGTGAACCTGTATGTCGCCCGCCCTTTCATCGGTGCCTATTCCATCGCCCGGGCACGCGGCTTCTCGGATGATGCGACGGATTTGCGAGTCAAAACCTGGATGAGTCATCTGCTCACCCAAGCCTCTCACATGATGCGGGATGGTACATTCTACCGGGAGGCGGGAATGAACAACGCCCCGAAGGCCGCGCATAATCATGCGGCTGCTTCTGCTGCCGCCTGGATGGCCTTTGGTGCGCAGTGGAACAGTCCTGAGGCCTTCAGACATGGCATTGAACAATGGTTCATTTCACTGCGTACCATGCGTGAGGACGGCAGCATGCCGATTGAGACAAGACGCGGTGCAAGGGCCATTTTCTATCAGGGACGAATTCTGAATGCGCTGGCGTCAATTGCTGTCATGGCTGATGTTCAGGGAATTGACCTCTGGTCAAAGTCGCCGACCCAGACATCAACCATTCACAACGCTGTCCACTTCATGCTGAAGGCGGTAGACGACCCTGCTGTCGTCTTTCCCTATGCCCGGGCAAATGTCGCACCGGGACCGGATAAAAACTGGAGTAATCCTTATCTTGGCAGTCTGGACGGCGCTCTGGCCTGGATGATTCCTTACATGCATCGCTTCCCGGATCACCCCAACACGGCTGCCATTCTGAATGCCGGCCAGCGCACAGGCTGGCAGACAAAAATGATCACAGTCGCCCTGAACCGGACATCACTGGGAACTGACTGGCTCGGATTCGATGCCGCCTGCAGATTCGGGAAGCTTTAGCAGCCAGACCTTTTATCCGCTTCATTACGACCAGCCGGGCTGGTCTCGCCGGGGAAGAACGGTTCTTCCTCATCCGTCTGCCATGCCGGGTATTTCTGCATGACGGTCGCGAAAAGGTCTGAATTCAGCACATCCTGAAGCCATTTCTGAACTTTTGGCAAAGCCAGCCCGTCGAACCAGTCCTTGTCGACATGCGCAAACTGGCGGACGAAGGGCGCAATCGCCGCATCAGCCATTGAGAACCTGTCGCCAAACAGAAAATCCGACCGGTTCAGCCGGGATTCCAGAGTCTCCAGAAATGTCACCCCTTCCAAACGATGATGGACGGGGTCGACATTCTCGTAACGTCCGGGATATTTGTAGCGATCCAGATGATGCTTGAAGTTGCTGTCGCTTGTCGCAATCAACTCCGCCATCTCATCTGCCATGCCGGGAGCAGGCAGCCATCCTTCCGGGTCATGACGATCCAGCGCCCATTTCATGATCTCCTCGCTCTCTTCGATCACCCGGCCATCAGGCAGAACCAGTACCGGCACAGTGCCTTTCGGTGAAGCCTCAAGCATCTCCGGCGGCTTGTTTCGCAGCACCACTTCCCGAAGGGCGCAGGTCTGGCCACTGACGGCAATCGCCATCCGCGCCCGCATGGCATAGGGACAACGGCGAAAGGAATAGAGAACCGGTAATGCGCCGGGCATCAGGACACCTCGTCCGGCAACTTCCCGGCCTTGCTGAATTCGGCGCCGACATGCGCTTCACCCCGGTTTTCTGCCATTTCAACCTGTGCCTGACGCTCTGCATAACGTTTCCGCTGCTCTTCACTGCGTTCATCAATGCAATAGCCGCAGGAAACGCCGGGAACATAACTGGCTGAGTCCCGGTCGGCCTTGCTGAGCGGACGGCGACAGGCATGACAGAGCTCATGCTCACCGATCTCCAGACCGTGACCAACGGCCACCCGGTGATCAAAGACAAAGCATTCCCCCCGCCAGCGGCTTTCCGTTTCCGGCACCGCCTCCAGATATTTCAGAATCCCACCTTTCAGGTGATAGACATCCTCAACCCCGTGATGTTTCAGGAATGATGTCGCCTTCTCACAGCGAATCCCCCCGGTACAGAACATCGCAACCTTTTTGCTTTCCAGTTCTGTCCGGTGATCCTCAAACCATTTCGGAAAATCTCGAAAGGTTGGTGTCTTGGGGTTGATGGCACCATCAAAACTGCCGATTTCCACCTCATAGTCATTTCGTGTGTCGATGACGACGACATCCGGATCAGCGATCAGGTCGTTCCAGTCCAGAGGGTCAACATAGGTGCCGACTTCCCGTACCGGATCAATATCCGGAACGCCAAGCGCCACAATTTCCTTCTTCAGCCGAACCTTCAGCCGATAGAATGGCATGGTCTCTGCTGTCGATTCCTTATGTTCCAGCGCCAGACAGCCGGGAAGTGCCCGTAAAGTTGCCATCGCCGCATCAATTCCGCTTCGGGAACCCGCGATCGTGCCATTCACCCCTTCTCCCGCAAGCAGAACAGTGCCACGCAGTTCATGCTCACGCAGAGCGGCTGCAAGCGGCTCTCGCAGGGCCGAAGGATCATCAAAGCGGGTGAAATGGTAGAAAGCCGAAACGATAATGTCAGTCATGCCGCATCAAAGGGTTTGTTTCCCTATCCGTCAATATATGAGGCCCTGAGCAAATGGTTGAACAGGCGAACAGGACTGCCCGAAGGGCAGTTTTATGACAAAATGTGGGGAGAGATAAAATGGCGACCCCTACGGGATTTGAACCCGTGTCGCCGCCGTGAAAGGGCGGTGTCCTAAACCACTAGACGAAGGGGTCGCTAGAGGAGGGCCTATGTAACCGTGGCCGCGGATGAAATCAAGCGGTCAAAAATAAAAATTATGCACTTTCTGACGAAGCCACATCATCGATCATCAACTGCACCCGTCGTTCACCGTTCCACCAGTCCGCACGAACCCGTCCGGCCATATGCAGGGCACCCGGCCGGCGGCCCAGAAGTGCGGGACCAATGTCGGTTTCCATCGCCCGGAAAGCGATTGCTGAGATCTGCGGCCCGCCCCCCTGTCCCTGTATCCGGCAGGAAACATGATTCTGATCCTGACCAACCGCCTTTGAATAGGCAATCTGGACATCTGCCAGCATGAAACGCGGTTCCGGATTGCCGGCACCGAACGGTTCCATTGCCGCGAGCGCATCGACCAGGTCGGTCTGACAGGCCGACGGGCGCAGAATACCATCAAGGCGCAGTTCGGGGACCAGTTCCTGACCGTCGAGCAGTTCTTCAACACGCTCATCCAGAAACCCGGCAAGTTCCGGTATGGCCGATTCGGCGACAGAAAAACCGGCCGCCATCTTATGACCGCCGCCGCCGAGTAAAAGCCCGCTCTGGCGGGCCGCAATGACGGCAGCACCGAGATCAAAGCCGCTCATGGAGCGCCCCGACCCCTTCCCCTCACCCTTGTCGAGGGCAATGACGCAGGCCGGACGATTGTAGCGGTCTTTCAGACGGGAAGCGACAATGCCGATAACACCGGGATGCCATCCCTCACCCGCAGCAATCACAACACGTTTGCCAAAGCCCCGGCCCTCATCGACCTGTTCAATCGCCTGTGTCAGAACCTCGTCCTCAATCATCCGCCGCTCTGTATTGAAAGCATCAAGCCGTCCCGCAAGGTCAGCTGCCTCGGCTGCGTTGTCTGACGACAGCAGGCGGGTACCAAGTCCGGATTCGCCAACCCGTCCCCCGGCATTCACCCGGGGACCAAGCAGAAAGCCCAGATGCCAGGCAGCAGGTTTCTGGTCCAGCTTGGCGACATCTGCCAGTGCTGCGATACCGGTATTCCGACGCTGGGCCAGTACCTTCAGTCCCTGCGCCACCAGTGCCCGGTTGAGGCCGGTCAGCGGCACCACATCGCAGACCGTACCAAGGGCCACAATATCAAGACTGTTCAGCAGATTCGGTTCCGGACGGTCCCTGTACCAGCCCGCGTCACGCAGTTTCCGGTTTACCGCAATCGCCATCAGAAAGGCGACACCGACCGCTGCCAGCAGTTTCAGGTCTTCACGACAGGTCTCATCCAGACGGTTGGGATTAACCACCGCATAGGCATCCGGCGTGGTCGCTTCCATCGCATGATGATCGACAACAAGTACATCAAGCCCGGCTGCTGTCGCTGCCGCCAGCGGTTCATAGGCTGTTGCCCCGCAATCGACGGTGATGACCACCTTCGCGCCGTCGCGCTGCAATCGTTGTAATGCCGGTGTATTTGGCCCGTAGCCCTCAGCCACCCGGTCAGGGATATAAACGCTGACCTTTCCGCCGACAGACGCCAGAAACCGGTGCAGCAGGGCCGATGAGGTTGCGCCATCAACGTCATAATCACCGAAAATGGCAATCTGCTCACCATCGCGAACCGCCGCAACAATACGCGACGCCGCACGTTCCATATCGATCAGGGAACCCGGGTCCGGCAGCAGTGAGCGCAGCCGGGGATCAAGATATTCGCTGGCATCATCCAGCCCGACACCGCGAGCCGCCAGCACCCGCCCGACGACATCCGGGATGCTCTGGCGCTGACTCAGCGCAATGGCGAGGCGTTCGTCAACCGGGGCGAAAGTCCATTTCCGCCCGGTCAGCGAGCGGGAAACACCCGCGAATGCCCCGCCGCCGTCCATTATTTCGTATCGGGGTCGAACCCGCTCTTGCGCTCAAAATTGTGGTGCGATTCGATGTAACGAACCGTGCCGGTTTTGGACCGCATCACCAGCGAATGGGTGGTGGCCCCGCCCGGAATGCGGCGCACGCCCTGCAACATCGAACCCGGTGTCACACCGGTTGTTGCGAACATCACATCACCTTTCGCAAGGTCCAGCAGGTCATATTTGCGACCGAGGTCCGTGATGCCACAGCGGGCGGCACGAGCCTTTTCATCGTCATTGCGGAAAACCAGACGACCCTGCATCTGACCACCAATGCAGCGCAAGGCTGCGGCTGCCAGAACACCTTCCGGTGCGCCGCCGGTACCGACATAAAGATCAATGCCGGTGCTTGGCGTCGCTGTGGCGATAACGCCCGCGACATCACCATCGGTAATCAGGCTGATGCGGGCACCCGCTTCACGGATCTTGCGGATATATTCTTCATGCCGGGGACGGTCGAGAACACAGACCACCAGATCAGAGATGTCCATTTTCTTGGCTTTCGCCAGGTTTTTGACATTCACGGCGATATCTTCGTCGAGATCGACAATGCCATCCGGCAGACCACCGCCAACGGCGATCTTGTCCATATAGGTATCCGGTGAATTGAGGAACCCGCCCTCTTCCGCCATGGCAATCACAGCCAGCGCATTCGCGCCACCTTTGGCCGTAATGGTCGTGCCCTCCAGCGGGTCCAGCGCGATATCGATTTTCGGGCCACCGGCACCGACCTTCTCACCGATATACAGCATTGGCGCTTCATCGCGCTCGCCCTCACCGATAACGACGGTGCCGTCGATCTGCAGTCCGTTGAGCGCCGAACGCATGGCGTCCACCGCAGCCTGATCGGCAGCTTTCTCGTCTCCCCGACCCATCAGTTTCGATGCGGCAAGCGCAGCAGCTTCAGTAACCCGCACCACTTCAAGAGCGAGATTACGATCCATCTTTGTAGTCATGACATTTCCTTAACAGACGGCGGCCAATTGACGACTCGGCCACGATTGTAGACTCAATTACAGGGTTTCAATACGAATCATGCGTGGTTCTTCCACACAAACGTCCAGAGCACTGATACGGCGCATCGCCTCAACCATTGCTGCTTCCCGTGTTTCATGGGTGGTCAGCACCAGCGGCACCGGCTCCCCGGGGTCACGGGCGCGTTGCATGAGGTTGGAAATTGAAACCTCCATATCGCGCAAAATAGCAGCGATTTCAGCAACAACACCGGCTTTGTCCACCACCGACAGGCGAACGTAATAACTACAGATATGCTCATCCATGGGAGCGGGCTGGATATCGCGAAGATGGTCAGCCGGCGCGCCAAAAGCCGGCGTTGTGCGGCCAGCCGCAATATCCACAATATCCGCAACAATGGCAGACGCCGTCGGGCCACCACCTGCGCCACGGCCTTCATAAAGTGTCTGTCCGACAAAATCGCCTTCCACCACAACAGCGTTGAAGACATCCTCGACATGAGCAATTGGTGCTTCCTTCGGCACCATGCAGGGATGAACCCGCTGCTCCAGCCCCGCATCGGTCAGCTTTGCCGTTCCCAGCAGCTTGATCCGGTAGCCGAGTTCTTCCGCAAATGCGATATCGGTCGGTGATACATGGCGGATACCATCCGTGTAGACCGCATCAAAGTTCAGGCGAACGCCGAATGCGAGGCTGGCCAGCAGAGCCAGCTTGTGCGCGGCATCAATACCGTCGATATCAAATGTCGGGTCCAGTTCGGCATAACCCTTTGCCTGCGCATCGGCGAGGACATCATCGAACAACGCGCCGGTTTCGCGCATTTCCGTCAGGATATAATTGCAGGTACCGTTCAGAATGCCCGTCACCCGGCTGTGACGGTTTGCCGCCAGCCCTTCACGCAGCGCCTTGATGATCGGAATACCGCCGGCAACTGCCGCTTCATAGGCCAGACTGCATTTTGCGGCTTCTGCCGCCGCCGCAATGTCCATTCCGTGATGAGCCAGCAATGCCTTGTTCGCCGTCACCACGGAACGTCCTGCGGCAATGGCATTATCAATGACATCACGGGCCATGCCCGTTTCACCGCCAATAACCTCAACGATAATGTCCGCATCAGCCTGCGTCGCCATTTCAGCGGCATCGTCGAACCAGGTCACCCCTGTAAGGTCAATCCTCCTGTCCCGGCTACGGTCGCGGGCGGAAACGGCTGTGACAACAATCTTGCGGCCGGCACGCGCCGACAGCAGATCCTGATTTGTCGCAATCAGCCGGACGGTCTCCGCACCGACGGTTCCAAGGCCGGCGACGGCGACTTTACAGGGTTGGTCTGACATATTTTATCCTCAGGAAGCCTTGCGTTCCGCCGACTCTGCTGACGACGAGCCCAGGAACGCCTTGATGTTCCGAACCGCCTGGCGAATGCGTTGTTCATTCTCCACCAGTGCAATCCGGACGTGATTATCACCATGCTCGCCAAACCCGATGCCGGGGGCGACGGCTACTTTTGCCTCGCTCAACAGCAGTTTTGCAAACTCGTTTGAACCGAGATGGGCAAATTTCGGCGGCACCGGTGCCCAGGCAAACATGGTAGCGGCCGGTGACGGCACGTCCCAGCCGGCTGAAGCCAGGCCGGAAATCAGGACATCGCGGCGCGCCTTGTAGCGACTGCGCATCTCATCGACGCAATCCTGCGGGCCATTCATCGCTGCGGCAGCCGCAACCTGAATCGGCGTAAAGGCACCATAATCAAGATAGCTTTTGATTCGGGCCAGCGCCGCGATCAGCCGCACATTCCCTGCAGCGAATCCGATCCGCCAGCCCGGCATGGAATAGGTCTTGCTGAGCGAGGTGAATTCGACGGCGATTTCCTTGGCACCGGGGATTTCGAGAATAGACGGCGGCGGAACGTCATCAAAATAGACTTCCGAATAAGCCAAATCAGACAGAATCCAGATCTTCTGTTCCCGGCAGAATTTTACGATATCGCGATAAAAATCGAGGGTGGCGACTTCTGCCGTCGGGTTCGACGGGAAGTTGATCACCACAGCCGTCGGGCGGGGAACAGAGTGAATAACCGCCCGTTCCAGTGCTTCGAGGAAATTATCATCCGGCGTGGACGGAATATTGCGAACCGAACCGCCGGCAATGATGAAGCCGAACTGGTGAATCGGATAAGACGGATTTGGCGCCAGAATAATATCGCCGGGACTGGTGATAGCCTGCGCTAGGTTGGCCAGCCCTTCCTTCGACCCCAGGGTCACGATGGCTTCGCTTTCCGGATCAATATCGACACCGAAGCGGCGCTGGTAATAACCCGACAACGCCTTGCGCAGACCGGGAATTCCACGGGAATTTGAGTAACGGTGTGTCCGGCCGTCAGCCGCAGCCTCGGTCATTTTGGCAACGATATGCGGAGGAGTCGGGAAGTCCGGATTTCCCATCCCGAAATCGATAATGTCCTCGCCACGCGCCCGGGCCTTGGCCTTCATCGCGTTGACTTCAGCAAACACATAAGGCGGAAGCCGCCGAATACGGTAAAATTCGTCATTCATGATGTGTATATCCATCGACAGCCGACCCTTGTCGGCGAGAGAAAATATTTATCCTGCGCCGCGAGAACGCACCAGCACGCCTTAAAGATCGATATAAATCTCTGCCCGTCGATTACCTGCTTCACCGGACGGCATGACTTCCAGATAGCGCGGCTCGCTGGCACTGGCACCGCCGACATACAGACGTTGCGGAGCCACACCCATGGCAACGATTGCCTGCGCGACCGAACTTGCCCGGGCTGCCGAAATTCTGGCGTTCACATCAGAATGGCGCGAAGGGTCCATGTCCTGGGTGCGGCGTGATGCATGACCAACAACGCGGAGCGTACCACCACGGGCGGCAGCGATCTGGGCCACCTGCGAAAGAATCTGACGGTCACGGTCCGACAGATTGGCGGAACCATTGTTGAACTGAATGGTCGCCAGATGAACGGACTGACCGGCACCTGACGACACATAGGCTGCGAGCGGCTGCGTACCAGCGGGAATATTTCCGCCGGCGGACGGTACCATATTCAGGGTCGGGGCTGAACCATAGCCTACCGAATTAGAGGAAATCACCAGCGTCCCCTGACTTGAAGCGGAGTCAAATGTTTGCCCTGCAAACTGCTGATTTTGCTGAAAATTACCCTGCTCAAGCGGAGCCTGTAGACGTGGAGAAGGCGGTGCCGGAATAGCCGCAGCCGGAGGGGCCGGCGGAGCTGGAATAGCAGCTGGCGGAGTAACCTGGGGAGCGGCTGACGGTGTGGGTGCTACCGGCTCGGCGGCGGCAACCGGCTTTGGCGGTGTCGGATTCAGGGCGCGGCGCGGTGCATCGCGGGTCGCGGCCGGGTTCTCCGTATATCGGGCATTCTCGTTATCGGCGACCAGCCCTTCGGTCAGTTTCTTGCGCTGTTCTTCAGAGGAGACGCTCGGTTTATCCGGAACTGAAGCCAGATTTGGATATTCTCCGTCTTCACCCGGAAGTGCCGGTTTTTCATTCTCGGCTGTCTTTGTCTCTTCATCGCCGGAGAAAAACTCTGTCGTTCCCTTGTACCATTCGACCGGGTTCACCGCATCAGGCACTGACGAACAGGCTGTCAGCGTAAAACAGGCAGCCGCGACAAAACCAGCCGTTCGCCAGATATTATGGGCATTCCGACCGCCAGCGCGGGGATGATCAACAAGATATTGGGCAACGGTGTTGTCCAGTTTCATGGTCTGCTACCTGTGTTTACTTCGGCCAAAAGCGCGTTATTCGCCCTGACACATAAATGAGCCTGTACCGTTTTACAAAACGTGAAGGCAAACGTATAGCCTCACGTCAATTTTGTTGCACGATAGTTCACATCCTCATGTGCGACGGTTGAACCTGCCTCTTGCCCCCTGTAGCGTTTATCTACAATAAAAAAACGGGGAAAATCCATGGCTGAAAATAAGGGCACGCAGACCGAATTGCCGGATCCTGCCGAAATTTCCGCCACAATGGCGAGCATTGCCGAAAGAAGCCAACGCATCGTCGCCGAGTTTCTGGCCCGTCAGGGCAATACCGGCTCCGCTGATCCGGCAGCACTCGATCCGCTGAATATCGGGTCTGCTTTCATGGAGATGACCTCCCGGATGATGAGCAATCCGGGGAAAATGGTCGAAGCACAGATGTCACTGTGGCAGGATTATATGGATCTCTGGCAGTCCACAGCCCGTCGGATGATGGGTGAAAGTTCAGGCGACCTGATCGAGCCTGACCGTGATGACCGCCGGTTCCGCGATGAAATGTGGAACGAGAACGAGGTTTTCGATTACATCAAACAATCCTACCTGCTGTCTGCCCGCTGGATACAGGATGTTGTCCGCGATGTGGACGGTCTGGACGACAAGACCGCAGCCAAGGTTGATTTTTATACCCGGCAGTTCGTCGACGCCCTGGCGCCCACCAATTTTGTCCTCACCAACCCGGAAGTACTGCGTACGACGCTCGAATCGGGCGGGGAAAATCTCATCAACGGTCTCAACAACCTGCTCTCCGATCTCGAAGACGGGAAAGGCAAGCTGCGGATCAGGATGACCGATCAGGATGCGTTCGATGTAGGCAAGAATATCGCCGTCACACCGGGCAAGGTCGTCTTCCAGAACGATCTGATGCAATTGATCCAGTATACGCCGACCACCGAAAAGGTCGCAAAAACGCCACTGATGATCATTCCGCCCTGGATCAACAAGTTCTACATTCTGGATCTGCGGGAAAAGAACAGCTTCATCAAATGGGCGGTCGGCGAAGGTCATACGGTATTTGTCGTCTCCTGGGTGAATCCCGATGGCTCCCTGCGCGACAAGTCATTTGAAGACTACATGCTGGAGGGTCCGATAGCGGGGCTGGAGGCGGTCGAGAAAGCGACAGGCGTCAAGAAGATCAATGTTATCGGCTACTGCCTCGGCGGAACCCTGCTGGCCTCTGCCCTGTCCTACATGAAAACGAAGAAGATTGATCGCGTTGCCTCGGCGACCTTCTTCACCACCATGGTGGATTTCTCGGAAGCCGGCGAACTGGGTGTCTTCATTGATGAAACCCAGCTGGCCCATCTTGAGAAGAAGATGGACGAGCGCGGTTTCCTTGAAGGATCGGAAATGGCGACGACCTTCAACATGTTGCGTGCCAATGATCTGATCTGGTCATTCGTGGTGAACAACTACCTGCTCGGCAAGGAACCCTTCCCCTTCGACCTGCTGTACTGGAATTCCGATTCCACCCGGATGCCTGCCGCGATGCACAGTTTCTACCTGCGGCGGATGTATCAGGAAAACAAGCTGGTGGAACCCGGTGGCATCGAGCTTTGCGGCGTGCCGATCGACCTGACCAGTATCGAGCTTCCGGCTTATATCATCTCGACCCGCGAAGATCATATCGCCCCCTGGAAATCGACCTACGCAGCAACCCAGCTGTACAAGGGGCCAACCCGGTTTGTCCTTGCCGGCTCAGGCCATATCGCCGGAATCGTCAATCCGCCGGCTGCCAACAAGTACGGTTACTGGACGAACAACCGGAAAGCCAAGTCACCGGATACCTGGTTCAAGGGCGCAACCCAGCATGAAGGATCATGGTGGAATGACTGGAATGAATGGGTTGGGAAGTTTGCCGGGGGGCAGGTCGACGCCCGTATCCCGGGCGATGGAAAACTGAAGGTTATTGAGGATGCTCCGGGCAGCTATGTCAAAGTCCGGGCAACTGATGGTGACGGGAAATCCTGACCTGAAGGCCGGAGATGACTGACCGCCTCATTCTGCTGACCGGACCGGAGGAAATGCCGGTCCTGTCGGCCCGGCTGTCAGACCTGAACCCGGACCTTCTGATCTCGACAGCCTTGGACCTCCCGTCCCTCGAGGCCGCTTTCCAGCAACCGGCAACCCGTCGCCGCCTGATCGCCTTTTCAACCGGCATCATTGTCCCCGCCCGTCTGCTGGCTCTCTGTGATCGCGGTGCCATCAACTTCCATCCGGGAACCCCGGAGTATCCCGGCAACCAGATCGCGGCCTTTGCCGCCTATGACGGTGCCACCGAATTTGGTGCAACAGCCCACTTCATGGCACGGGAGGTCGATAGCGGCCCCATCATATCAGTCCGTCGGGAAGCCATGCCGCCGGGCGGAACACGCACCGACTACGCCCTCACCGGATATAAGAATCTTGTTTTTCTTTTTAATGATCTAGAGGGAAAACTTGCCAGATTAAATGAAGAAATAACCCCGAATGGCGAGGTCTGGTCCGGGCCTGTCTGGAAACTGTCCGATCTGGACCGGATGCGGAGATTGCCCCGCGACGTTGACGCGGGAGAGCTCGCCCGGCGGCTGCGCGGATTTGAAGACAGCGAGCCGGGATCCCTGCATGTCGATCTGTTCGGTTTCCGGTTCCGTATCTGCCCGGACAACAACAGCTGACCGCACGCGATTCCGGATGCTCGCACCCGGCTTAAATCCGGTATCCCATCCGCAGGCCACCCCAGTGCCGACCCTGAACAAGTATCGGAGCCGAGAGGTCTTTCATCAGCACAAACTCTCCTCCCCCCATATCCCGGCGATAGGTCTGCAACAGAAATGGTTTCTGGTTCTGACCGGCGGCAAGGCCTGTCCGGTCGTCAAACAACCGGCGGTTCCGGCTGTTTGCATTGTTCCAGACCGGGTCACTGCCCTGCGGCTGGGAGAATTTGATGTTATGGGTCGGCAGAAAGCCGTTGCGGTCTACCGCTGCGCAAAACACGACTTTCTCATCAAGCTCCAGAAGACGTTCCTGCACATCAGGGCAGATTTCATCCGTTAACGGCACGAATGGTGTCATCTGCTGCAGGGGATCGGTATCCGGAATGGCGACATAGTCTTCGCTGAACAGATCCTCGATCGAAATCCGCCCCGCCTCAACAGCAGCCTCGAACGCTTCCGCGAGTTCTGCCGCACCAGCCTGAACCGCCTCAATGAACTTCGTATCCGCTGTCCGGAAGCCGCTATTGGCAATCAGACCAATCAAGTCCTCGTTACGGGCCAGCAACGAGCCGAGACGCTGATCCGCCGACTGCAGGTCGGTACTGGCCTGCTGCACACCACTGCTGACATCATGGATCCGCTGCTCAAACGCCTGACACTGTTGCAGGGATGTTGCCGCATGGCCTGAAATCTCGGCGGCCTTCTCGCTCAGTCCGCGGATCGCATTGTCAAAACCGCCAACTGTCGAGTTGATGACCGTGACGCCATTTGAAACGTCACCAGCCAGCCCGACAGCCCCGCTTGAGCTGTCCATCAGATGAGCAATGTTGTCCGACAGACCCTTCACCGTCTCATCAATGCTGCCGGTTGCCTGCGCTGTCTGGCCTGCCAGCGTTTTCACCTCGCCCGCAACCACGGCAAAACCTTTGCCGGCGTCGCCGGCCCGGGCGGCCTCGATGGTTGCATTGAGGGCAAGAAGGTTGGTCTGGCTGGCGATACCCTGAATATCGCGGGAAATCCTCGCCACGCCCGACAATGAAGCTTCCAGCCCGGCGAGACGTTCCTCGATACCGCTAACCGATCCGACCAGTTCGGCAATACTGCTGATCGCAGTATCAACAGTCTGCCGGGATTGTGTCATTTCGGCACCGACATTGCGGGTAACCTCATTTGACTGATCACCGGCGTCAGCAATCGTCTGCACACTTTCCGCCATTGATTGTGCAAGGCTTGTCAGTTCTGCGAACAATTCTGCCTGATGCGCAACAAACCGGGTGACCGCATCAACGTTGCCAGCGACATCCGCAATCTCCAGTGCCAGTTCCTGCGCCATAGCCAGAACATTCGATGCAAACGCATCCGGATCTGAAGGTTTGTGCTGATCTTCGTTTTCCATACCTGCCCTCCTCCCTGACTTCTTTTTTATGAGTTTTCAGGTGAAGGCCGCAACAAGCAATGATTTTGCGCAGAAAACGCTGAATAACAGCCGTTCAAAGCAGGAAAAAAGCAGCCATTCCGAGGAAACTGAAGAAACCGAGAACATCTGTGACCGTGGTCAGGAAAACACTCGATGCAATTGCCGGATCAATTTTGAGGCGCTCCAGAACAACCGGGATACCGACACCGAACAACCCGGCAATCAGCATATTCATGATCATGGCAATACCGATGATCAGGGCCAGCGGCAGGCTGCTGAACCAGAACCAGGCAATGATACCGGTAAGGATGGCGAACAGAATTCCGTTGATACCGCCGACCAGAACTTCCTTGCCGACAATCCGCATGGCATTTGTCGATGTCAGTTCACGGGTTGCCAGCGCCCTCACCGCCACCGTCAGGGTCTGGGTGCCCGCATTGCCGCCCATCGAGGCAACAATGGGCATCAGGACAGCCAGTGCCACGATCTGTTCAATTGTCGCGTCGAACATGCCAATCACCATCGAGGCAAGGATCGCCGTGCCCAGATTGACCAGCAGCCATGTGAAGCGGGATTTCGTTGTGTCGATGACCGCATGATACAAGTCATCCTCGGCCACACCACCAAGGCGCATCAGATCTTCTTCGGCTTCTTCATCAATAACGTCGACCACATCATCAATGTGAATAACACCGACCATCGCGCCATTTTCATCCACCACCGGAGCTGATGTCAGATCCTGCTGACGGAAGATAAAGGCAACCTCCTCCTGATCGAGATCGGCTGCGATGGTATTGATATCTTTCTCCATGATCTCGGTCAGGTCGACCTGGCGAACCGTCCGCAGCATCCGGCTCAGGGGAATTGTGCCAATCGGCCGCTCATCCGCATCAAGGATAAAAACGTCATAAAAATCGTCAGGCAGGTCAGAGCTGTTGCGGGCAAAATCGATCACCTGACCGACCGTCCATGTCGATGAGACCGCAACATAATCATGCTGCATCAGGCGCCCGGCGGAATGCTCGGGGAAAGCAAGCGCCCGCTCAATATCGAGCCGGTCTTCCATCGGAACCGAGTCGAGCACCTCGCGCTGCTCGTCCTCATCGAGATCTTCGATCAGATAAAGCGCGTCATCGGTGTCCAGTTCCGACATCGCTGCAGCGATTTCGTGATTTTCCCACTCATCAAGAATGGAGTCGCGCACACGCTCGTCGAGTTCGGTCAGGACGAACGGGTCCATTTCCGACTTGATACCATCGACAAGCTGCAGACGATCGTCTACCGACAGGCGTTCGAGCAAATCCGCAAGGTCGGAATAATGCAGGTCAAAAATTTGCGGAGAAATCTCGTCAATGACGCCATCTTCCAGCGCATCTTCAACCTTGCGAACAAATTCGTCGCTCAGTCCGAATGCAGCCGCATCCGCCAGATCTTCTGTTTCTGTAGGATTTTCGGGAGTCTGAAGCTGGTCGCTCATAACAAATCTCCCTGTGGTTTTGCTGCATCGGCATCGGCCAAAACCAAAAAAAGCCCGGAAACCCGGACCTTTTTTATCCAATCTGGTGCGGTCGAGAAGACTCGAACTTCCACCCGTGTTACCGGACAGCGACCTCAACGCTGCGCGTCTACCAATTCCGCCACGACCGCACTAGATTGGTGGGCGCAGTGATTAGCAAATCGGATACCCCGTGACAAGAACACTCGACACCGAACCCGAATGGATTTTTTCCGACACCCCCGTCGCCTACCCCGACGCCGTCCGTTTCATGGAGGATCGCGTTGCCGCGATTCACCAGAATGAAGCCCGGGAAGGCATCTGGTTACTGGAACATCCGGCGATCTATACCGCAGGCTCCAGCGCCGACCCGACCGACCTGAAAGACCCGGAACGTTTCCCGGTTTTTCAGTCCGGACGTGGCGGGCAGTACACCTATCATGGCCCCGGCCAGCGGATTGCCTATGTCATGCTGAACCTCGGGCAGCGTGGCCGCGATGTCCGGGCCTTTGTTCATGCGCTGGAAGACTGGGTCATCCAGACACTCTGGACCTTCAATATTACCGGCGAACGCCGGGAGGGCCGGGTTGGAATCTGGGTCGATCAGGGTCATGGCCGGGAGGCAAAGATAGCAGCCATCGGCGTGCGGCTGCGCAAATGGGTCAGCTATCACGGGATTTCGATCAACGTCGATCCGGAACTCGATCATTTCGATGGCATCGTACCCTGCGGCATCAGCCAGCATGGTGTCACTTCCCTGCTCGACCTTGGTGTCACCGCGACGGTTACCGACCTTGATAACGCCCTGATGGAGACCTTCCCCGCCGTCTTTGGAAAGCCCTTCCGGTCTGTTCTGCAGGAACCGGATCCCTTCGATATCTGAGCCTGCCCGTTACCGGTTGCCGCAAACCAGCCCCTTCAGGCTTGGCGGGCCGGACAAAACCGCCGTACACTGGCGCGGTGACAAACAATGGATGATGCATGTCTGGCAAAGACGAAATGATTACGCTTTCCGTGCCGACACAGCTGAGACAGCCTGATCAGCAGGAAAGTACCGTCATACAGGCACCGATCATTGCAGATGCGCGGGCCGAGAACCTGTCCCGTGCTGCCGAGGTTCATACCAGTCTGGAGCAGCTTGAGCAGGCCGTCGATGATGAGGAAAACTGGCTGCAGGAGCTGTTCAGGGCAATGCTGTGCCGGACCCGCGTCAATTTGCGCGAGCTGTCGGAAGACGCCTATCTGCACAGCCCTTTCGGACGCTGGTACTACAGCAACGCGGACAGTCTTTTTACACAAAACCCGCTGTTCAAACCGATTGGCAACATTCATCGGGTAATCCGCTCGGAAGCCAGCCGGCTGGAAGCCCTGACGCGCGATGGTCAACTGGTGAGCCCCGGCGAATTTGAACGTTTTCAGAAGGCCATTGCAGAGTTTCGGCGCAACATACGGCGGATGGAACAGGGAATTGAGCGCCAGTTCGCTCATCTTGATCCGGCCACCGGCGTTCACCGGCCGGAAGGCATGATTTCCCAACTGCAGATCGAACGCGACCGTGCCCGCCGGACAAAAGTCCCCTGTGTCGTCGCTCTTGCCCAGATTGATGATTATCAGGAGTTGCTGGAGGATTGCGGCCCTGCCAGCGCCGATGAGGCAATGCAGAGCATGTCGCTGGTCTTTGCCAAAAGCCTGCGCCCCTACGACATGCTGACCCGCCTGATGGAAGATCGTTTTCTGTTCTGCCTGCCCGGCGCACAGCCTAAGGATGCCAGCAGCGTCTTCGACCGGTTGCGGGTTCAGATCGCCGGCAATCTGATGGAATTCGACAGCGGTGCCTTGCGCACCCTCACCATTTCCGTGGGTGTTGTCGAACTGGATAATGAAGCATCAATAGAAACAACCCTCGCCCGTGTCGCCAAGGCCCTCTATGCCGCCAGTCACCATGATGACGACCGTGTTATCATCTACAGCCCTGACCTCGACGGTGTCTGAGTATCCCTTGCCCTCCCGCTCCGGAACAATTTCATGACAAATGATTATGCCGGGGATCTGCTCGACGCCCTTGATACGGCAATCAATGAGCACATGGCCTGGACACTGGACTGGTTCCGGGCCGCGCTTGCCGGCTCCGGCTTCGACAGCAGCGATCTGAGTGATTCGGCAGAAGAAACCGACAGTTTCAGCCGGTGGATAAGCCATAACAGCTCATCCCCTCTGCTCGATCAGCCCGCCTTTCATGCCCTCGTGCAACTGCATCAGGATGCCCGGACAGCCGGACGGGACCTTGCCCGGCGTATTGAAGCCGGTCAGGAGGTTGGTGCCTACGAGCTGGCTGCATTCAGCGACCAGCTACAGCAGTTTCATGTCTCCGCCCGACGGCTTGAGAAAGCCTTCGGGGCTGCTGCCAGCGAACTCGATACGCTGACCGGCCTGTATAACCGCACGGCAATGCGCCGGGAACTGGAGCGCGAGCGGGAACGCAGTCTGCGAACCGGTCTGCCCTGCACCATTGCCCTGGCCGATCTTGATCACTTCAAGGCCATCAATGATGATCACGGCCATGCAGCCGGAGATCGCGTGCTGCAAATGGCGGCAGAAATATTCAGCCAGAATGTTCGTCCTTTCGACCATGTCTTCCGTTATGGCGGAGAGGAATTTCTGATCTGCCTGCCGAATGCCGATCTGGAACAGGCAGATATCGTCCTGGAACGGGTTCGTACCGCGCTGGCAGCCATTTTGGTGGATATTGGCGAAGCCGACCCGATCAGTGTTACCGCCTCATTCGGTGCCGCTCCGACATGCTCGGATATCGATCTGAATGAGACGATTGAACTGGCGGACAAGGCGCTCTACCAGGCAAAAGAAACAGGCCGCAACCGGGTCGAAATCTCAAAAGGCTGAAACTACACAGTCGGCAGGCGCTGAAAGCCCTCCAGCGCCGGGGCAGCCGTCTGCTCGGTTACCGCAACATCCATAACACGGGCCATTAAAGGGCCTTTGAAACAATGCGCGATCAGATCGTCGACCTTGTCGCCCGGACCCTGTACAAGCGCCTCTACGCTACCGTCAGCCCGATTACGCACCCATCCCACCAGTTTCCGCTGTTCCGCCTCTGTAGCAAGCCACCAGCGATACCCTACGCCCTGCACCCTGCCCTCAATCCGAACCTGAACAGCACGTATCCCGGACATCAGGCCAGTTCCCCTGCAATCAGCCATCCAGCTACCGTAAACATGATCAGTGCTACCAGCCCGTCCAGCAATCGCTGTGCCATGCCTGTGCGCATCATCGGGGCCGCCAGAAAGGCGCCATAGCCAATGGCATAAAACCAGATAACCGACGCCAGCATCGCCCCCGCCGCAAACCACAGGCGGGATGCCGTTTCATACTGGGCGGCGATTCCCCCAAGCAGCACAACCGTATCCAGATAAACATGCGGATTCAGCAGCGAAACCGACAAGGTCGTGGCAATGGCGGCTGCCAGCCCGTGTCCCGTATCCTCTGAGGCATCCCAGTTGAAATCCGGCGGGTTCAGAAGCGCACGAACAGCCATCGCACCATAAACCACCAGAAATGCCGCCCCGCCCCAGGCCGCGGCACTGCTCAGCCAGGGCCGGGCTGCTATGAAAGCACCGAGACCACCGGCCCCGGCAGCAATCAGCACCACGTCGCAGAGGATACAGATCGTGGCGACCGCAAACAGGTTCCGGCGGCGTAATCCGGCCCGGATGACATGGGCATTCTGTGCACCGATGGCGATAATCAGCCCGGCACCGACGGCGAAGCCCGCAGCTGTCGCGCTCCAGTCGATGCTGTTCATAACAGAACCGGTTTATTCAAACTCGATAATCACCTGATCGACAGCCAGACTGTCACCCGCTGCTGCGTTGATCTTTGTCACAACACCATCAACGGTCGAACGGATCACATTTTCCATCTTCATTGCTTCGATGACACAGAGAATCTGCCCCGATTCAACGCTATCACCTTCCTCGACGGCAAGAGATGACAGCAATCCCGGCATTGGCGAGAGCACCATCTTCGACATGTCTGCCACCACCTTCTCCGGCATCAGCTCATAAAGCTCAGCCGCTTTCGGAGACAGTACCAGCGCCGAGAAAGCAGCGCCGGCATAGGTCAGCTTGTAGCCAACCCCGTCGATATCGATCTGCACATGAACCGGCTTTCCGTTAATCCGGCCGCTGAACAGCAAATCCCCAATTTTCCAGTCACTCTCGACCGTCCAGGTATCATTCCCGATCGTTACCAGGGTGGCCGCTTCTGAACCTGCGATATGGGCAGCGTGCGGCGCCCCATCCATCAGAATCACCCAGTCCCGGCGGTGTCCCCGTTCATGCCGGGGCACCTGCCCGGAAATGGAGGCATTCCGGTCATTCCGGGTTTTATGGATGAACCCGGCAACGGCAAACAAAACGCCGCTTTCTTCTGCGGTCAGGTCGCGCCCCTGAAAACCGTCCGGATATTCTTCCGCGATGAAGTTGGTCGTCAGACGGCCTTCGACAAACCGGGGATGTCCGACCAGCGCCGCGAGAAAGTCCATGTTGTGGCTGACGCCGCGAATGACAAAACCGTCCAGCGCCGCCCGCATGCGATCAATCGCCTCGTTGCGGGTCTCTCCCCAGCTGCACAGTTTCGCGATCATCGGATCATAGAACATCGAAACTTCCGAGCCTTCGGCAACGCCGTCATCGACCCGGACATGCTCCATGCCGACCGGCGGGCGATAGCGGGACAGGCGACCGATTGACGGCAGGAAGCCCCGGCGGGCATCTTCTGCATAAACCCGCGATTCCAGCGCCCATCCGTTGATCCGGATATCCTTCTGCGTCAGCGACAGCTTCTCGCCATAGGCGACACGGATCATCTGCTCAACCAGATCGACACCGGTAATCAGTTCTGTCACCGGATGCTCGACCTGCAGACGTGTATTCATCTCAAGGAAGTAGAAATTCCGGTCCTTGTCGACGATGAACTCGACGGTTCCGGCAGACCGGTACTGAACCGCATCCGCCAGCGCAATGGCCTCGGCGCCCATCTTTTCGCGGGTCGCTTCGTCAAGGAACGGGGACGGTGCTTCTTCGATAACTTTCTGATGACGGCGCTGAATCGAACATTCACGTTCGCACAGATGCAGGGTCGTTCCCTGACCGTCAGACAGCACCTGAATTTCAATATGCCGCGGCTCGACAATATATTTCTCGATGAAGATGCGGTCATCGCCAAACGATGATTTGGCTTCGCTGGCAGCAGACTTGAATCCGTCAATGACCTCATCGGCTTTCCAGGCCACCCGCATGCCTTTACCACCGCCGCCGGCAGAAGCCTTGATCATAACGGGAAAGCCGATTTGTTCTGCAATTCCAACCGCTTCTTCGGCAGTCTTAATAACGTCGATATAACCTGGAACCGTTGAGACACCAGCTTCGGCAGCCAGTTTTTTCGATTCGATCTTGTCGCCCATTGCCTTGATCGCCGGGACATCCGGACCGATGAAGGCAATGCCCGCCTCGGCCAGTGCCTGACAGAATGCCGGGTTCTCGGACAGGAATCCGTATCCCGGATGTACCGCTTCTGCACCTGTGGCCTTACAGGCATCAATGATCCGGTCGATCAGCAGATAACTTTCCGACGACGGAGGCGGGCCGATAAGAACGGCCTCATCTGCCATCTGGACATGCGGTGCCAGGGCATCGGCTTCCGAATGAACGGCAACCGTGCTGATACCCATACGTTGCGCAGTGCGCATCACCCGACAGGCAATTTCACCCCGGTTTGCGATCAGAATTTTCTTAAACATTCACTTACTCCTCCGGGGCATCAAAGCGGGATATTGCCGTGCTTGCGCCACGGATTCTCAATCTTCTTGTTACGCAACATTGCCAGCGCCCGGCAGACACGCCGTCTGGTATTCCGGGGCAGAATGACATCGTCGATATAGCCTTTCTGGCCAGCGATGAAGGGGTTTGCGAACTTGTCGCGATATTCTGCCTCACGCTCGGCAATCTTTTCTGCATCGCCAATATCTTCGCGGAAGATAATCTCCACCGCCCCCTTAGGCCCCATCACGGCAATTTCGGCCGTGGGCCAGGCATAATTGACATCGCCCCGCAGATGTTTCGACGCCATAACGTCATAGGCTCCGCCATAGGCTTTGCGGGTAATCAGTGTAACCTTCGGCACGGTGCATTCAGCGTAGGCATAGAGCAGCTTCGCCCCATGCTTGATGATGCCATTATATTCCTGCGAAGTTCCCGGCAGAAAGCCCGGCACATCAACCAGCGTCACAATCGGTATATTGAAACAATCGCAGAAGCGGACAAACCGCGCCGCCTTCAGCGAGGAAGCGATATCGAGGCAGCCTGCCAGCACCATCGGCTGATTGGCCACAATCCCGACGGTCGAACCTTCCATCCGCGCAAAACCGGTCAGAATATTCCCTGCGTAGTCCGGCTGAATTTCAAAGAAATCCCCCTCATCGACCATTTTCAGGATCAGTTCCTTCATGTCGTAGGGCTTGTTCGGATTGTCGGGGACCAGACTGTCCAGCGCCAGTTCAGGCCGCTCGGACGGATCGGCGGTTTCCCAGACCGGCGGTTTTTCGCGGTTGTTCGACGGCAGGAAGTCAACAAACCGGCGCAGATTCAACAGCGCCTCAACATCATTTTCAAAGGCTGCATGCGCCACACCGGACCGGCCGCTATGGGTCATCGCGCCCCCCAGTTCCTCATGCGTGACTTCCTCATGAGTGACCGTTTTGACCACATCCGGCCCCGTCACGAACATGTAGGAAGTATCTTTCACCATAAAGATGAAATCCGTCATCGCCGGGGAATAAACCGCGCCGCCGGCACAGGGGCCCATGATCATCGAAATCTGCGGCACCACACCGGATGCCATCACGTTGCGCTGAAACACCTCCGCATAGCCTGCCAGCGACGCCACCCCCTCCTGAATACGTGCACCACCGGAATCATTCAGCCCGATCACCGGCGCACCGACTTTCATGGCCTGATCCATGATCTTGCAGATCTTCTCAGCATGCGCCTCGCTCAGGGAGCCGCCGAAAACGGTGAAGTCCTGAGAAAAAACAAAAACGGTTCGTCCGTTGACCGTCCCGTGCCCCGTGACCACGCCGTCACCGGAAACCCGGTTATCTGCCATACCGAAGTCGGTACTGCGATGCTCGACGAACATGTCCCATTCTTCAAAACTGTCTTCGTCAAGGAACAGATCGATTCGCTCACGCGCCGTCAGCTTGCCCTTTGCGTGTTGGGAGGCAACACGGCGTTCTCCACCCCCTGCCCGTGCTGAAGCCCGCTTTTCCTCGAGCCGCTGTATGATGGTCTGCATGATAATCCTCGTGATTCCCGAAACCGGCGATGAGTTCGCTTGCGAACGGTATCGCGGAATTTTCATGGACTGACAAGTGACAGCCATAGGTATCGGCTATTCTGACCACCCCCGGAGAGCCGGAACCTGTCAGAAGGTTCACTGAACATTCTCCGCTTTTCATCCACCTGACGCAGAAACCTTTTCAGGGTTGAAACAGCCCGCTATACAGCCCCCATGTCCGATGATTCAAAAAAGCCTTCTGAAAAACAGCAACTCATAAAACTGGGCCTGGAAATGGGCCCCCTGCTGCTGTTTTTCGTCGTCAACTCGATGTACGGCATCTTTGCCGGAACAGCCGTGCTCGTCACCACAACCCTGATCTCACTGGTCGTATCGAGGATTGTGCTGAAACGCACCCCGATCATGCCACTGGTGGGCGGGGCCTTCATTCTGCTGTTTGGCGGGCTGACCCTTTATTTTGAAGATGACTATTTCATCAAGCTGAAACCGACGATCGTCAATCTGCTGTTTGCCGGGGCACTGGCCACCGGGCTGCTGCTGGGACGCAACTGGCTGAAGCTTCTGTTTGAAAGCGCGTTCCAGCTTCCTGAAAATATCTGGCGGGTCCTGACCTGGCGATGGGCCGGTTTCTTCGTCGTACTTGCCATCATCAATGAAGTGGTCTGGCGTACCCAGACCACTGATTTCTGGGTCGCTTTCAAGGTCTGGGGGATCATGCCGATCACCATTGTCTTCAGCATGACGCAACTGCCCCTGATCATGCGCCACCGTACCGACCATCCGGCCGACAAAGACAGCTGACATGACAATCCGGCGCGAGGGCAGTGTCATCGGAACCCTGTTCCCCTACGCGCTGCTGATCATGACCAATATTCTGTGGGCCGGAAACTCGCTGATTGGTCGCGGACTGGCCGATCACCTGCCGCCGGTCGGACTGGCCTGGTGGCGCTGGACCATCGCCGCATTGCTACTGACCCCGTTTGCCGGCATCACCCTGTGGCGCCAGCGGCATCTGATTGCCGCCAACTGGCGCGTCGTTGCTGTCCTCTCCTTCTTCGGTATCGCCTGTTACAACACCTTCGTCTACAGCGCCCTGCAGACCACATCCGTCATCAACACGGTCATGATGATCTGTGCGACCCCGGCCATCATTCTGCTGATCAGCCGGTTCGGCTTTCAGGAAGCTGTACGCCCCCGGCAATGGATTGGTGCGCTGGTATCCCTTGTCGGTGTTGGTGTGCTGATCACCCGGGGAGAACTTGCCCGGTTGCTGGAACTGGAATTTCACGCCGGCGATTTTCTGGCGCTGATTGCCGCCGCATCCTGGGCGATCTATTCCTCGATGTTGCGTCGCAAGCCGTCCGGCGTCTCACCTCATGCCTTCGTGCTGGTGACCTTCTGGCTCGGCAGCCTGTTCCTGCTGCCCGCCTATCTGTGGGAAACTGCATCCGGTTCCCCCGTTACTTTTGACAGCACAACGATCTGGGCTGTCGCCTATGTATCGATTTTTGCGTCGCTGGCCTGCTACTTCATGTGGAATGCAGCCGTCGGCTATGTTGGCCCGAACACGGCGGGGGCATTCTTTTACCTGTTCCCGGTCTTCTCCAGCATCGCAGCCCTGATTGTCCTGCGGGAACATCCCCAGCTTTATCACGGCGCCGGAGCAGCCTGTGTGTTCATCGGAATATTTCTGATTGTACGGAAAGGCCGTCAGTCAGCCCGGTAGAGCTGCAGAAAACGTTCTGCCGCCATGATTTCAGCATTGATCGATATCCGGCGGTCTTCTGCTTCGTAATCAAGTCCCCAGCGCTCAATCTGGAAGGTCTCATCCAGTACCGCCGCCTCAAATGCCTGTTCACCGTTCAGGTGGCCTTCTGACAGGGCCAGAGAGATCACCAGAGAGCCGGTAAGCGCCGTCACCGTCGACAGGGCCGCCATGGTGAAATCATCATGAGCATTCACCGCATCGGCAAAGGCAGCCAACGCCTCATCAGGCTGGGCAACAGCGGTGATTCCCGTCGTCACCACAAGACCAGTTCCATACCGGGATTTCGCCCAGTCAATCAGCGGCTGCCAGGTTTCGTTCTGCCGCACTGTCAGATCAACCGGCTGATCCGCCCGATAACAGACCAGATCACTGCCTGCATAAGCGGCAATCTGACTGGCAACCGAGGCCCGTTCTTCCGCAATACGGTCAAGGGCAGTCGCCGCCAGCTGCATCATCGGCATGGAATGCGGTTTGATCGTCTCCTCCTGCGATGCCCATTCATCGGCAATCGCCTGCCCGAGGGCAGCAGAAGGCACAGCAAGAACCTTGCGCAACGGTGTGCGCACGACCTTGCCGTCCAGTTCGATCTGGTGGCCGCCGTCCCGTTGGACAGCAGCCACATTCTTATAGAAACGCTTCAAGATCAGTTACCGAAAAGGCCCTTCAGCTTGTTGCCAACACCTTCGACGGCATCCTTGACCGCCGGCGCATTGCTTCCTCCACCGGAAGAGCCGCCACCCGTCAGGCCATCGGTAACACCCTTGAGAGCATCGGCAGCGCCCTTAACGGCGCCATCAACACCGGGAATCTGACCAAGCAGACTTTTCGTACCCGCCTTGAATTTCCGGTAGCAATCATTGTCCTGATCCGGCTGTCCCTTGCCGAGCAGTGCATTGAGCGGGCTTGGCAGAACAGCCCAGCCGGGCTCTGCCAGGGTTCCGTTTACGTCAAGGTCAACCAGTGATGCCAGGCTGGCGACACTGGTGTTCTTTGAAGCAGAGGAAACCCGCATATCCAGCACTTCGCTGCCAAGATTGACATTACCGGAACCGATCACCCCCAGCCCCGCCGTATCGAACACCAGTGCATTGCTGGTCGCGACACCGTTCTGGATATCAAACCGGGAAATCAGGCAATTGACCTGCAGCTGGTCCGACTTGTCGACCCAGGGCATTGCGGCAGAGAAGACATTCGACGTCAGGAACGGCAGATAATCATTGTTGATCCGCCCCTCACCCATGCTGATCAGGCTGCGGCCATTCAGCGACGCCATAATCGCCGCCACTGACTTCCCGGAGCCGGAAACAGAGACCGAGATATCCAGCAATCCGCTGATATGCTCGGTTCCGGTCGCTTCCTTGACTGCTTTGCCAAGGTTCACGCCCTTCATATCAAAGCTTGTCTGCAGGGCCGGGGTTGCCTGACGGGCATCCAGCAGCAGATCACCATTAATTCCCGTGCCACCGAAATCAGCAGCAATCGGCTTGATTGTCAGCCGGCCATTATCCAGCGCCAGCTTGACGACGACTTCGTGCAGAACATAACCACCCTGAGCAACAAGCTGCTTGGCACGGTAGTTGATTGCAGCATCCGCTGCTTTCAGACCATCCAGCGCCAGCGGATCAGACGGGAAGACTTTTCCGGTCGTATTGGCCGGCGCTTCTTCCTTTGCCTCGCCGTCAGATGGTGGTGTGACATCTTCAAGACGGAACTGTTCTGAACTCAGATCAACCGTAATGGCAGGACGCGGGCCACCAAGGCGAACACGCACCAGACCGGAAGCGTCGCTTTCCGCAATATTCACTGCGAGATCCTTGATCTCGAATGTCTGGGGTGCCGGATCCGAGAGGCGTCCGGTAACCGTAATCGGTCCCAGCTTCGGCACCGGAGATCCCGCAAGTTCCGAAAGGGTCGATGTGTCGGGGATCGAGACGGAAAGTTTGAGATCGATGCCCGCCCCTTCCTTGGGACGCTGAATCTGTCCTTCGATGGAAACCTCGGCACCACCGGCCTTCGCCGTCAGCAGAACAGGATAAGGATCGCCGGCAAGTGCCGTTTCTACTGATCCCAGTGTTCCTTCGGCTTCAAATGCATTCTCATTGTAGTTTCCGGCCAGTTCCATCTTCATCGGTGCATTGAAGCCATCAGCACTGGTCAGCAACTTGTCGATGACAATCGACTGGGCAACGCCGGTCTTGCCGTCCTTGTAGACAAGCTTTGAGTTTTCAATCTGGACAAGTTCGACGACCGGCTGAATGGCCATGCCGCCCGAAGAGTCTTCCGCCGTAACTGGCGCAGTTTCCGCGATACCATCATCAAACTGGAAATTGAAGACGCCGTTCTTGTCGGATTCGATCAGGATATCAGCCCCAACCAGAACCAGCTTGTCGATTTTTGCCTGACTGCTGAGCAAGGGCAGCAGTTCGATATGAGCCTCGAACCGCTCCACCTTCATCATCTGCGCCCGGGAACCCCAGGCTGCATTCTGGAAGCTGACGTTGGAAACCTGAATAGACGGGTCGAGCGACAGATGCAGATCAAGGTCTCCGCCAATGACCAGGTCCCGGCCAGTCGCTTCCTTTACCTTCTCGGCAATCAGATCCTTGTATTGATTGAAATCGATGGTCGAAACGTAAATGGCACCGATGGCGATGGCGATAACCAGTACAGCCAGCAGACCGATCAGAATTTTGACGATACGCATTCTTCAATCCTTCAAGACTTGTGCAGCCAATATTGGCAGTTCGGCGACCGTGCGGGCAATATACTGCGCACCGCACCGGCTTAACTCTTCCGCCGGGTGATATCCCCACGACACCCCGATCGACCCCGTACCCGCGTTTCTAGCCATTAACATATCAAAGCTGGTATCGCCAATGACAACGCAGGTTTCTGCCGTGGCACCAGCTTCCGCCACCGCTTCCCTGACGATGAAAGGATCCGGTTTGCCCGGACCATCCTCTGCTGTCTTCAGCGTGACGAACCGGCTCCGCAGGTTGAAGCGCTTCAGTGCGCCCAGCAAGCCGCTCCGGCTTTTCCCCGTTGCAACGCCCAGCACCCATCCCTGTTCTTCAAACTGTGCCAGCATGTCCGGCACACCCTCATACAGCGCATCCTGCTGCTCAGGGTCTTTATGTACGGCAACGTAAGCCCGGCGATAACTGTCACAAAGTCCGGCGATAGCATCCGCTGACCGAGACGGCAGCAGGCGACGGATAGCCTCATCCAGACGCAGGCCAACAATAGCACGGACAGCGGCTGCCTCAGGTAACGGCAAACCTGCTTCAGCAAATGCGCGCTGCATTGACGCAACAATACTATACTGACTGTCGACCAGAGTGCCGTCACAGTCGAACAGGGCCAATCGATTCATTCTGTTGATCTCATCGTTGTATTGGTCAGGAGAAATACACGCAAATTGCCAAATTCATTGTTCATTTCTGTTACACTGTGGTACCAGATTCAGTCTGTCGACAAGGCTCGGCGCGCATTTTATCTGCTGGGGATCGTTGATGCAGGCGACCTTGCCTGAACGCAAAGGCATCTTTGAGGAGGAATTCAAGATGAACATGATAAAGATTATTTGTGCGGGCGCCGCAGCGTCCCTACTGGCTGCCTGCGGTACGCTGGATGTTGAATCGGCGCGTAATGCACCGAATAACGGCAGCGACTTTGCCAAAGCCCTGCAGGCCGAATATGTCGGTCTGGCACAGGCTGAATATGACGAGCAGGACTGGAACGACACCACTTTCTTCCTGGAAAAAGCGCTGGCTGTTGCCGGTGGTGGTGATGTCGGACCGCAGGAAATTTCCGGCCGTGACCTGCCTGCCGATCGCGTACCGGTTCTGACCGGTGCCCGTGACCGTCTGCTGGCTGCTTTGACCGCTGGTGGCGCCAACAAGGCACCTGCCGCTGCTGCCAAGGCACAGGCTGGCTTTGATTGCTGGATGCAGGAACAGGAAGAAAACATTCAGCCGGATCATATCGAAGCCTGCATGAAAATGTACACGGCGGCGATTGAAGAAGTCGAAGCATCCCTGAAAACGGCTCCTGCTGCGGCCCTTCCGCCGGTTCCGGGTCCGTACACGGTGTACTTCGGTTATAACAAGAACAGCCTCAGCGACGCAGCGGCTGGAATTGTTGCCAAAGCCGCCAAGGAAGGTTCCGAAGCGAAAGTGACCGATGTGGTCGTTCGTGGCTATGCCGACCGTTCCGGCAACATCAGCTACAACGAAGCGCTTGGTTATGAGCGCGCCTACTCGGTCATTCAGGCTCTCGAAGAAGCCGGCCTGAAAGCCGATAACTTCATGCCGCAGAGCCTCGGCGAAAGCGCCAATGAAGTACCGACCAGCGACGGGAAAAAAGAAGCCCGTAACCGCCGTGCGGTGATCCTGTTCTCCCGCTAATCCGGGCGTCAGATACGAGAAAAGGGCGACCTTCGGGTCGCCCTTTTTTTATGTCGTCTTCAGTCAGTGAATACCGCTCCCGCAGGTTCACCCGGATAAGAGCTTACAACTCCTCGTCAAACGGGTCGCTGGCATCCTTCGGATCAAATTCGAACATATCCCAGCTGGCTGCCATATGCGACGACAGCGGGGCGGAGATTGAAAATTCACCCCCGGCAGGATGTTCCAGCTTCAGGCTGTAGGCATGCAGGTGCAGCTTGTTCGACAGGCCGGTAACAAAGACATCCGGGCCACCATACTTCCCGTCCCCGACGATCGGACGATTCAGCCCCTCCGCTGCATGCACACGCAACTGATGGGTCCGGCCTGTCCGGGGCCGCATGGCGAGCCATGAAACCCGTCGGCCTGCGGTATCGACAATAGCGTAGTCGGTTACCGCGTCCTTGCCGTCTTCATAATCCGGCACGACTTTCTCGTTGCCTTTTGCACCGGTCTTGCCGAGCGGAAGACGAATCGTTCCCTTCCGTACATCCGGCACCCCGACAACCAGCGCCCAGTAGGTCTTGGTTACCCGGTTGCGCCGGAACAGATCCCCCAGAAACCGGGCCGCCTGTGAGGACCGGGCCAGCAACAGCAGACCAGAGGTATCCTTGTCCAGCCGGTGTACGAGGCGGGGACGGACGCCATCTTCATCGACCAGCGCATCAAGCATGCCATCGACATGACGATAGGTGCCGCTGCCGCCCTGCACTGCCAGTCCCGCCGGTTTATTGATCACCACAAGACCTTCATCGTCGTGGATCACCAGCGAACGGATGAATTTCGTGTCTTCATCTGACACAGAAGACTTCCTTGGCCGATCACCCGGCGCCTCATCGTCACGCTCCGGCAGCGGCGGGATGCGAATTTTCTGTCCCGCCTCCAGCCGTGTCGAGGCCTGGGCGCGTTTACCGTCGACCCTGATCTGCCCCGTACGCAGCAATTTCTGCAAGGCGCCATAAGGAACGGCTGGAAAGACTTTCTTGAACCAGCGGTCGAACCGCTGGCCATCATCATCAGCCCCGATGGTCTGATAGGAAACCGGCATCAGGCAAACATCCGTATGGTTTGAAATCCGAGATAAGCCGCCAACAGCGACATGCCCACAGATGCGCAGACATAAACGATTGCCGCAAGCGGTTCTCCCCGGTGCAGCAACAACATTGCATCAACCGAAAAGGCCGAGAAGGTGGTAAATCCGCCCAGCACACCAAATGTCAGGAAAGCCTGCACAGTCATGCCCGGCGACCAGAACAGCGCAAAGCTTTCAATCAGCAGACCGAGGATAAACGACCCCGTAACATTGACAATCAGCGTTGCGACGGGAAAACCTGTGACAAGGAAAGACCCGATGGCAAGACTGGCTCCGTACCGGCAAGTCGCCCCGACAGCGCCACCAAGGGCAACAACAGCCAGAATTTGGAACTTCATAATACCATGCCTCCTGCTTCCGACCTGCGACAGGACAGACTGTCCCGCATCCGGGATCGTCTGAAGGAAATATCCCGACAACGATATGGATGCAATGCCGACCCTGTACTGCTGACTGACAAGGGGCTGGCACATGATCATTTTATCCTGCCCGGTACAGACCGTCTGTTCCGGGTACCCAAGCAAAGCCAGATGTCTCTGCCCCCGTCAGACAACCTGAATTATCAGGCGGCCTGTTTCAGGCGGGCTGAACCTGGCGGATCAACACCAGCCCTGCATGACCGGATAGAACCAGATGATGCCCTGCCCTTCGGCGCGCTTCTGGTACAGCATATTCACGGTCGCCCGGCAGAGTTGCCACAGGATATTCTGGCGATTTCCCGTTGCCTCGCAGCCATTCACGGCCTGCCACTGCCGGAGCTGTTCGAACCGCTGCTCAGCTACTGTAATCCGCTGGACGGTATTCTGAGGGAAATCCATCAGCAAGCCGAATGGCTCAGCCATCCGGCAATCGCATCAGACGCAAGAGAGATGATCCGGGCTGAGATCTCAGCCGCACAGCAGGATGCCACAGCCATCGGAAATCCGGCACTCTGCCTGATTACCTTCGACGCCCATCCCGGCAATTACATCCTGCAACCGGATGACAGCGCCGTCATCGTCGATCTGGAGAAGATGCGCTATGCCACCCCCGGTCTTGATCTCGCCCATGCCACGCTTTACACCTCAACAAGCTGGGATATCGAAGCTGGTGGCATCCTGACCACCGAACAGGTTGCCGCAGCCTATGCAGAATGGCTCCGGCATGTTCCGGCAGCCTTTGCCAGACAGGCCCGCAGCAGCCTGCTCGCAGAGCGCCGGGTGATGTGGCTCTGGTCTGTGACCTGGTGCGCCAAATGGCTGGCCCAGTCCCTCCCCGACTACCACAACAAGACAACCCAGAACTGGTCGAAATCATTAAGTGACGATGCACTGACCCGTCATGTTGCTGATCGTGTCGACTGTTACCTTCAGCCCGACATCATCGCCGGGATATGCAGCGAATGGCAGGATGACAATACCCTGACCGCCCTGTGCCGCTGAGCGTCGCTCAGCCGTCTTTGCGGCGTTTTGCCCACCAGTCCATACGCTTGCGGATATCCCGCTCAAACCCGCGTTCAACGGGGCTGTAAAGCTCCAGACGGGCCATTTCCTCAGGAAAGTAGTTCTGCCCCGAAAAACCGTCTTCCGCATCGTGGTCATAGGCATAGCCCTCACCATAGCCCATATCCTTCATCATGCCTGTCGGCGCGTTCAGAATATGCTTCGGTGGCGATAGCGACCCCGTCTGTTTTGCGGCCTTTCGGGCTGCCTTGTAGGCGACATAGGCCGCATTCGACTTCGGTGCTGTCGCCAGATAGATCACCGACTGAGCGATAGCCAGTTCACCTTCCGGCGACCCCAGCCGGTCATAGGCATCCCAGGCCGCGAGTGACTGTGTCAGGGCGGCGGGATCGGCCATGCCGATATCCTCACTGGCAAAGCGGGCCAGACGCCGGGCGATATATTTCGGGTCTTCGCCACCTTCCAGCATACGACCGAACCAGTACAGGGCAGCATTCACATCCGATCCACGCAGACTTTTATGCAGCGCGCTGATCAGGTTGTAATGACCGTCCTGCGATTTGTCATAGATCGGCAGCCTCCGCTGAACCACTTCCGCCAGCCGTTTTGCGGACAGGGGCTCGACGTCACCAAGCTCAAACAGCTCCTCACACAGATTCAGCAGAAACCGCCCGTCCCCGTCTGCCATCTCGGCCAGTGCCGTCCGGGCCTCATCGGTCAGCGGCAGTTGACGCTGCATCTCGGCTTCTGCCCGTTCCAGCAATGTTGTCAGTGCTGCCACATCAAGCCGGTTCAGCACCAGAACCTGACAGCGCGACAGCAAAGCCGCATTCAGTTCAAAGGAAGGGTTCTCCGTCGTCGCCCCGACCAGCACGACCGTGCCGTCCTCCACATAGGGCAGAAAACCATCCTGCTGGGCACGGTTGAAGCGATGTATTTCATCAACGAACAACAAGGTTCCACGCCCTTCAAGGCGGCGCTGTTTTGCCCGGTCAAAGACTTTCCGCAGATCGGCCACACCGGAGAACACGGCCGACAAAGGTTCAAATTCGATGTTCGTCAGCTTTGCCAGCATGCTGGCAATGGTGGTCTTGCCACAACCCGGTGGCCCCCACAGCAGAATGGAGGCAATGCGCCCGCGTTCGACCATCCGGCGCAATGCGCCATCATCCCCAACCAGATGGTCCTGACCGACCACATCCGATAACTGCTCGGGCCGCAGCCTGTCCGCCAGCGGCCGGGTATCCGGCCCGGCGAAGAGATCACTCATCCCCGCACCTTGACGGAAATCACCCGGCTCCCCCGCCGGACTTTCAGCGCCCATTCCTGCGGCGGACTGGCCAGCAGCTTCTTGATATCCGACACCCGCTCGATCTTGGTCTCGTTCACGCTCAGAATAATGTCACCCGGTTCAAAACCGATACGGTCTGCCGGGCTACCCCGTGCGATCTCTGTCACCGCAACACCGGTGATCAGGGTATCGATGCCTTTGGTCTCGTTGAACGCAGGGCTCAGGTTAATAAAAGCCGCACCGGATATCGGCAGGTTCCCACTGACCCGGATTGGATTCGGCTCCGGATCTTCCGGCGGTGCAATCAGCTCAACATCAACATCCCGGCTTTTCCCGGAACGCAAAATCGTCATCCGCGCTGTCCCGCCGACCGAACGGGTCCCCAGCCGGAATTTCAGGGACTGGGCATCGGGCAAGGGTTTACCGTCAATCGCCAGAACCACATCGCCAACCTGCAGACCACTGCTGGCTGCCGGGCCTTTCGGATGGACACGGTTCAGTACCACACCCAGTGGCTTGTCGAGGTTTAGCGATGCCGCAATATCAGCGGTTACCGTCTGCCCGGAGGCTCCGAGCCAAGGCCGGACCACCTTGCCACTGGCCGCACTGTTAATGACCGCCCGCACCATATTCGCCGGCACCGCAAACCCGATACCGTTAGAGCCACCATCCTTGCTGTAAATCGCGGTATTGACGCCAAGCAGCCGTCCATCGAGACCAACAAGTGCGCCCCCCGAATTGCCGGGATTAATCGATGCATCGGTCTGAATGAAAAAACTAAAATCCGTGATGCCAACCGTTGTCCGGGCACGGGCTGACACGATGCCGCTTGTCACGGTCTGGCCGAAACCAAACGGATTGCCGATTGCCAGCACCAGATCACCAACCTCGATCTCGTCCGAGTCCATCAGTTCCAGAAACGGCAGCGGCTCATCCGTCAGGGCCTTCAGAACCGCAAGGTCAGAGCGTTCATCAGCGACCAGCAGTTTCGCATCAAACTCCCGCCGGTCGGACAGCACGATACGAATTTCATCGGCACCATCGATGACGTGGTTGTTCGTCACAATCACACCATCAGCACCAACGATGACCCCGGAACCCAGTGAATTGACGGTCCGTTCCCGCTGCTGATTTCCGCCGAACTGATCGCCGAAAAACCGCCTGAAGAAAGGATCGTTGAAAAAAGGCGTCTCCCGCCGGGACTGAACCGTCTTACGGGTAAACACATTCACCACAGATGGCGCGACACGTTTAACCAGCGGCGCGAAGGACAGCTGCACATCCTGTCGTGATGACGGCAGTTCTCTGGTTTGCGCCTGTACGCTGGTGTTCTGCGCGGTAAATGTGATCACCCCGAGCAGCAGGGTGCAACAGATTCGCAGGAAAGTGGCTTTACCAGGAATACGCATCAGATCAATAACCTCCGGATCCCGGCCGGTTAAATCCGGCAGGGGTGACATAGCTGCCCCAGAAACGAAAACGGGGCGGTCATGATGACCGCCCCGAATTTAGGGAAAATCTGGCAACCTGCAAATCAGGCGCTGACTTCCTCAGCATTCATTTCTTCAAGCTCGGCTTCAACCCGTTCACGGTCGCCCTTGCCGCGGGCTTCCGGATCACGATCAACCAGCTCGATCACGGCCATCGGTGCAGCATCTCCATAACGGAAACCGGCCTTCATGACGCGTGTGTAGCCGCCCGGACGGTCCGCATAACGGTCACCCAGAACATTGAAAAGCTTCGCAACAGCTTCTTCGCTGCGCAGAATGGCAAATGCCTGACGGCGGGCATGCAGCGTCTTCGCCTTGGCAAGCGTGATCAGCTTGTCGGCAAAACGCTTCATTTCCTTTGCCTTCGGCAAGGTGGTGACAATCTGTTCATGAATGACCAGAGAGGTCGCCATATTCTTCAGCATCGCCTTGCGGTGCGTGCTGGTACGGTTGAGCTTGCGGCCCTTGATACGATGTCGCATCTGTTCTTTCTCCTAAAGCACGCGGTCAGTAAGGCTCTTCGAGCTTTTTGGCCAGGTCTTCAATGTTTTCAGGCGGCCATTCCGGGATCTCCATACCGAGATGCAATCCCATTTGGGCCAGGACTTCCTTGATCTCATTCAGCGACTTACGGCCGAAGTTCGGCGTACGGAGCATTTCCGCTTCCGTCTTCTGAACCAGGTCACCGATGTAGATGATGTTGTCGTTCTTCAGGCAATTTGCCGAACGGACGGACAGTTCAAGCTCATCAACCTTGCGAAGCAGGTTGCGGTTGAACGGCAGCTCATCACCCTTCTCTTCCTCAGACGCCGCTTTCGGGTCTTCGAAATTCACGAAGAGCTGCAACTGGTCCTGCAGGATGCGCGCAGCCAGAGCCACCGCATCATCAGGGGTTACCGCGCCATTGGTCTCAACCGACAGTGACAGCTTGTCATAGTCGGTAACCTGACCAACGCGGGAGTTCTCAACCTTGTAGGTCACCTTCTTGCAGGGACCAAACACGGCATCAACCGGGATCAGACCGATCGGCGAGTCTTCCGCACGGTTCTGTGCCGCAGCGACATACCCTTTGCCGGTCTCGACCGTCAGTTCCATCGAAATCCGCGCACCGTCATCCAGTGAACAAATCACCAGATCCGGGTTCATGACTTCGATGTCATGGCCGGTTTCGATATCGCCCGCCTTGACTTCGCCCGGGCCGGTTGCCGTCAGCGAAATCCGTTTCGGACCTTCGCCATGCATACGCAGCGCCAGCGACTTCACGTTCAGCACAATATCGGTGACATCTTCCCGAACACCCGGAATCGACGAGAACTCATGCAGCACGCCGTCAATCTGGATTGCCGTAACAGCAGCACCCTGAAGTGACGAGAGCAGAACGCGACGCAGCGCGTTACCAAGAGTAAGACCGAAGCCGCGCTCAAGCGGTTCAGCGACTACGACAGCTTCGAGAGCCGGATCGCTTCCTGCATTGATTTCAAGCTTGTTCGGCTTGATCATTTCCTGCCAGTTTTTCTGAAGCACGTTGATCAACCTTTCTTGACAGCATTCGCCGCGCAAGTGCGCGGCGCAAAAATTGCCGGCCCGAAGGCCGGCAACAGACTCGACTTAGACCCGCCGACGCTTGCGCGGACGGCAGCCATTATGCGGAATCGGGGTCACATCACGAATTGCGGTGATGGTGAAACCAACCGACTGCAGTGCACGAAGAGCAGATTCACGACCTGACCCCGGCCCCTTCACTTCGACCTCAAGGGTCTGCATGCCATGTTCCATTGCCTTCTTGCCGGCATCTTCGGCGGCAACCTGAGCGGCATAGGGGGTCGATTTCCGCGAACCCTTGAACCCCTGAGAACCGGCCGATGACCAGGAAATCGCATTGCCCTGGGCATCGCTGATGGTGATCATCGTATTGTTGAAGGACGCATTCACATGGGCGACACCCGATGTGATGTTTTTCCGCTCACGACGGCGGGGACGCGCAACTGCTGCTTTTGCCATAACTCTCTCTTACTTCTTCTTGCCGGCGATAGCGCGCGCCGGACCTTTACGGGTGCGCGCATTGGTATGCGTGCGCTGGCCATGTACCGGCAAACCGCGCCGGTGACGAAGACCACGATAGCAACCCAGGTCCATCAACCGCTTGATGTTCATGGCCACTTCACGACGCAGGTCACCTTCGACCTGATAGTCGCGGTCGATTACTTCACGAATGCGACCGAGCTCATCATCCCGCAGCGAATTCACGCGAGTCGATTCGTCAACCGCGCAACTCGCGCAGATTTCTTTCGCCTTGGTCTGACCAATGCCGTGGATATATGTCAGTGCGACCACAACACGTTTGTCGGTCGGTATGTTAACGCCAGCTATGCGCGCCAAAATGCGTACTCCTCAAAAGACGTCCAGTAATTGACGCCGTCAATGTCCAGGGGGCGAAAAGGCGGCGGATTATACGCACGAACCCTGCCCTGTCAACCCGACAGCCTCAGTTCAAAATCTTCATGATCTGGCCGGAGACACTGTCGATGTCTGCCATGCCATCCACTGTCTTCAACGCGCCCTTACCCCTGTAGTAAGGAATAATCGGCGCCGTCAGATCACGATACACTTCAAGCCGCTTGCGCAGCGTTTCCTCATTGTCATCCGAACGTGCCCCGCCGGTCTCTGCAGCCCGGCTTTTGATACGCTCGAAAAGAACTTCCTCATCGACCTCAATCGAGATCACGTGGTCGATCTTCAGCCCCTTCTCGTCCAGCATGGCGTCAAGCGCCTCTGCCTGTGCAACTGTCCGCGGGAAGCCATCGAGGATAAACCCGTTGGCACAATCCGCTGCGGTCAGACGGGCTGAAATGATACCGACCATGATATCATCAGAGACCAGATCGCCGCGGTCCATGATGACCTTGGCCTGCTTACCCAGCTCCGTACCTTCGTCCACTGCCGCGCGCAACATATCGCCCGTTGACAATTGAACAATCGAAAACTTGTCCATCAGGCGTTGCGCCTGCGTTCCCTTGCCGGCACCCGGCGGTCCCAGAAGTATCAGATTCATCCCCTGCGCCCTCTTAGCTTGGACTTCTTGATGAGTCCCTCATACTGATGCGCCAGCAGATGCGACTGGATCTGGGCGACGGTGTCCATTGTCACCGTCACCACGATCAGCAGCGACGTGCCACCGAAATAGAACGGTACATTGAACCGCGAAATCAGGATCTCCGGCAGGATGCAGATCAGTGCCAGATAGGCAGCACCGATGACTGTCAGCCGCGTCAGCACATAATCGATATAATCTGCTGTATTCTTGCCAGGCCGGATACCCGGAACGAAACCACCATGCTTCTTCAGGTTATCTGCCGTATCCGCAGGGTTGAACACCACAGCGGTATAGAAGAAGGCAAAGAACACGATCATCCCAATATACATCGCGATATAGACAGGCTGCCCCGGCGCAACATAGGCCGTCACGGCCGTCAGCCAGCTGCTGCCTCCGCCGGATGCCGCAAACTGCGCGACCGTCAGCGGCAGCAACAACAGGGAACTGGCAAAAATCGGCGGAATAACGCCAGCCGTGTTCAGCTTCAGCGGCAGATGAGAGTTCTCACCACCGAACATCTTGTTGCCGACCTGACGCTTCGGATACTGAATGATAATCCGGCGCTGAGCCCGCTCCACGAACACGATCATCGCGATGATGGCGACTGTCATGAACAGCAGGAAGATGATGAACAGCGTCGAAAGCGCACCTGTACGGCCGAGTTCAAGAGTACTCACCAGTGCCGTCGGAAGCTCCGCAACAATGCCCGCAAAGATAATCAGCGAGATACCGTTACCCACACCACGGGCCGTCACCTGCTCACCCAGCCACATCAGGAACACCGTCCCGCCGACCAGCGTGATGACACCCTGCGCCCTGAAGAACAGGCCGGGATCAGCAACTGCCGGGCCGATAGACCCGGTCATGCCCTCAAGGCCGACCGTAATGCCATAAGCCTGGAACGTAGCGATCAGCACCGTCAGATAACGGGTGTACTGATTCATCCGCTTGCGGCCCTGTTCGCCCTCTTTCTTCATCTGCTCGATGGTCGGCGAAACCGTTGCCATCAGCTGCATGATGATCGAGGCCGAAATATACGGCATGATGTTCAGGGCAAAGATCGACATCCGTCCCAGGGCACCGCCCGAGAACATATTGAGCATATCAATGATGCCGCCGCTCTGCTGCTGGAAGAAGTCAGCCAGAATGGCTGCATCCACTCCCGGCAGCGGAATGAACGTGCCCATGCGATAGACAATCAGCGCACCCAGTGTAAACCAGATGCGCTTCTTGAGTTCCGTCGCCTTGGAAAATGCTCCAAGATTGACGTTCGATGCGAATTGCTCGGCGGCTGACGCCATTCGATATGCTCCGATCTGCGACCTTATTCGGCGCTTTTGGCGTCGTCGGTGACCTTCGGCGCGAGAATCGTCACCGAACCTCCCGCCTTCTCAACAGAAGAAATTGCCGATTTTGTGGCATGGGCGACACGAAGTTCAACTTTCGCTGTCAGTTCCCCGTTCCCCAGCACCCGCACACCATCGAGCGAACGACGGATAATACCGGCATCGGAAAGGGCTTCTGCCGTCACCGGCTTTGCCGCATCCAGCTTGCCTTCGTCGATAGCCTTCTGCAGACGACCCAGGTTCACTTCCGCAAACTTGTTGCGGAAAATATTGTTGAACCCGCGTTTTGGCAGGCGCCGGTAAATCGGCATCTGGCCACCTTCAAAGCCCTTGATGGCAACGCCTGAACGCGCCTTCTGGCCTTTGTGACCTTTACCGGAGGTCTTACCCGTACCGGAACCGATACCACGACCGATACGCTTGCGGTCCTTGCGGGCTCCGGGATTGTCTCTGAGTTCGTTAAGCTTCATGGCTTTCTTCCTTTTGTTCGCGAGAACCGGATCAACCGGCGTCTACGACGCGAACGAGATGGCTCACCTTGTCGATCATGCCGCGCACGGAAGGGGTATCTTCCAGAACACGGGTACGGTGCAACTTGTTCAGACCCAGGCCAACCAGCGTTGCGCGCTGGTCTTTCGGGCGGCCAATCGGGCTGCCGGTCTGCGTCACCGTGATGGTTTTCTTAGCAGCCATCAGATTACTCCTTCTCGACCGAAACGGCATCAGCAGATCCGTCACGACGTGACACGATCTCGCCGACCTTTTTGCCCCGGCGTGATGCAATCGAACGCGGGCTGTGCAGCCGCTTCAGCGCATCAAATGTTGCCTTGATCATGTTATGCGGGTTCGTCGTACCGAGCGACTTTGCAACGATATCCTGGATACCCAGGGTTTCGAAGACAGCGCGCATCGGACCACCGGCAATAATACCGGTACCCGGAGGAGCCGACCGCAGGATGACCCGACCGGCACCGAAATGGCCCGTCACGTCATGATGCAATGTCCGGCCTTCCCGCAGCGGAACGCGGATAAGATCGCGCTTCGCGGCTTCGGTACCCTTGCGGATAGCTTCCGGCACTTCACGGGCCTTGCCCGATCCGACGCCGACACGACCCTTCTGATCACCAACCACGACAATTGCGGCAAAGGCGAAACGACGTCCACCCTTCACCACCTTGGCGACACGGTTGATATGGACCAGCTTGTCGACGAATTCCGACTCTTCGCGGGGCTGATTTCCACCGCGTTCGCGGCGGCCTTCGGAAGCCTTTGGATTGCGTGCCATATCTACCTCAGAATTTCAGGCCGGCTTCACGCGCGGCATCCGCCAGCGCCTGAATGCGACCATGATAAATGTAACCGCCGCGATCGAAGATCACGGTCTCGACGCCGGCAGCCTTGGCGCGCTCAGCGATGAGCTTGCCAACTTCCGCAGCCGCTTCCTTGTTACTGGAAGACGAGAACTTGCCGCGCATATCCTTCTCGATCGACGAGGCAGAGGCGACAGTGTTGCCGCTCGTGTCATCAATCAGCTGAGCATAGATATACTTGTTCGAACGGAAGACCGAAAGACGGACGCGATCGCCGGCTTTAGCCTGGAGTTTCCGGCGCGTACGTTCACGACGACGCAGGAAAAGTTGTCTGGGTGAATTTCTCATTTCGGCGTCCTACTTCTTCTTGCCTTCTTTACGGATGATGAATTCGTCAGCATAGCGAACACCCTTGCCCTTATAAGGCTCAGGCGGACGATAGCTGCGAATTTCAGCCGCAACCTGGCCGACACGTTGCTTGTCGGCGCCGGAAATGGAAATGGATGTCGGCTTTTCACAAGTCATCGTGATCCCTTCGGGGATCGGATAGATGACATCGTGGCTGAAACCGAGCTGCAACTGCAGGTTCTTGCCCTGCAGCGCGGCACGATAGCCAACACCGGTGATTTCAAGGTTCTTGGTATAGCCTTCGCTGACACCAATCACCGCGCTTTCGACGAGCGTGCGCATTGTGCCCCACATCGACCGCGCGCGCTTTGAATTATCGCGCGGCGTGACATAGACCATATTATCTTCAATGCGGCCATCGACCTCTTCGACGAGCTTGACGGTGAGTTCACCAAGCTTTCCCTTTGCCGCGAGCACCTGACCAGCCAGATTGACTGTGACGCCGCTCGGAATCGGAACCGGGTTCTTACCAATACGTGACATTCAAACCCCCGTCAGAATACGCGACAAAGGACTTCGCCACCAACATGGTGGTCGCGGGCTTCAGCATCGGACATCACGCCTTTCGGAGTCGAAAGGATCGAAATGCCGAGACCGTTATAGACCCGCGGCAGGTCCTTGATCTTGGAATAAACACGACGGCCAGGCGTCGATACACGGCTGATTTCCTGAATGACGGGCGAACCATCATGATATTTCAGGTCAATCTTCATCTCGGTGATACCCTTGCGGATTTCAACCGAGCTGTAACCACGAATAAAACCTTCGCGCTGCAGGACGTCGCACACATTGGCGCGCAGCTTCGACGCAGGCGAATTAACGCTCGACTTGCCGGCTCTCTGGCCATTGCGGATACGGGTCAGCAAATCGGCGAGCGGATCTGTCATAGACATCGCTTGCTACTCCTTACCAGCTCGACTTGACCATGCCGGGAATCTGACCATCCGAGGCCAAATCCCGCAGCTTGATGCGACAGAGCTTGAATTTCCGATAATTGCCACGCGGACGACCGGTCAGCTCGCAGCGCAGGCGCTGGCGAGTCGGTGACGCATTACGTGGCAACTGAGCCAGCTTTACAGCAGCTTCGAACCGGGCTTCCGGGTTGGAGTCCTTGCTGTAGATAAGCTCTTTCAATGCTTTACGCTTAGAAGCGAACTGATCCGCAAGCTTCTCACGACGCTTGCCACGCTGGACCATGCTTTTCTTTGCCATAGCAGTATTCTCCCGCCTCAGCTGACGAACGGGAAATCGAATTTCTTGAGGAGCGAGCGCGCCTCATCATCCGACTTCGCCGATGTTACAATAATGATGTCCATGCCCCGGATCTTGTCGACCTGGTCATAGTTGATTTCCGGGAACACGATCTGTTCCTTGAGACCCATCGCGAAATTACCCCGACCGTCAAACGTCTTCGGCGACAGTCCACGGAAGTCGCGGACGCGCGGCAGAGCGATATTTACCAGACGGTCAAGAAATTCATACATCCGGTCCTTGCGCAGCGTGGTCTTGCAACCAATCACCATGCCTTCACGGATCTTGAAGGTAGCAACCGACTTCTTGGCACGTGTCACGATCGGCTTCTGGCCGGTGATCGCGGTCATGTCCCGAAGCGCACCTTCGATTTTCTTTTTGTCCGCAGACGCTTCACCAACACCCATGTTCACGACGATCTTCTCGATCTTCGGCACGGCCATCGGGTTAGTGTACTTGAACTCTTCGAGCATAGCCGGATGAATCACCGACTTGTAATGCTCCTGCAGGCGTGAAGCAGCCATGTTACAAGCTCCCCCGATCAAACATCAATGACTTCGCCGGAACGCTTTGCAAAGCGAACCTTCCGGCCGTCATCGAGAGTTTTGAAACCAACGCGGGTCGGCTGATCCGTCTTCGGATCAACATGCGCGACGTTCGATACGTGAATCGCCGCTTCCCGCTCCTGAATGCCACCAGGATTTGTCTGGCTGGCACGCTGATGACGCTTGATCATGTTGACCCCGCTGACCACAACGCGGTCAGATTCCGGTACAACACGAAGAACTTCACCCTGCTTGCCGGCATCCTTGCCGGACAGCACGACGACCTTGTCGCCCTTACGAATACGAGCAGCCATCAGAGCACCTCCGGCGCCAGCGAAATGATTTTCATATACCGCTTCGCACGCAACTCACGCGTAACCGGCCCGAAGATACGGGTACCGATCGGCTCACCCTGCTTATTGATAAGCACGGCGGCGTTGCTGTCGAAACGAATGGCAGAACCATCCGGGCGGCGGATTTCCTTAGCGGTCCGAACGATGACAGCGCGATGCACGTCACCCTTCTTAACACGACCACGCGGAATGGCGTCTTTGACGGAGACAACGATAACGTCGCCTACACCAGCAAACTTCCGCTTCGACCCGCCCAGAACTTTGATGCACTGGACGCGGCGAGCGCCTGAATTGTCTGCAACATCCAGATTGCTTTGCATCTGAATCATGGCAGTGACCTTTCCCTAGTATCGCGACCGGATATCCGACGCGATGTCGTTACGTCTAGCGCTTAATCCTGATCTGCGATGATTTCCCATCGCTTCGTCTTTGAGTGGGGACGGCATTCACGGATGCGAACGGTCTCCCCAACCTGGATAGCGTTGGCCTCATCATGCGCCCGATATCTTTTCGAGCGCCGGATGAACTTCTTGTACAGCGGATGCATGATCCGCCGTTCAACCTTCACAGTGACGGTTTTGTCGCCTTTATCGCTGACAACCACACCCTGCAGAATTCTTTTCGGCATTTCTATTACCTCAGGAAGCGCTACGGGCGCGTTCACCCATAATCGTTTTCACGCGCGCAATATCACGACGCACCTGCGTCACGCGCGCTGTGTTTTCAAGCTGGCCACTGGCTCTCTGAAAACGGAGGTTGAATGCCTCTTTTTTCAGGCTCAGCAGCTGATCCTTGAGCTCGTCGTCAGATTTCTGACGGATATCTTCGGCTTTCATCGCGTTATCCCATTTCACCAACACGGGCGACCATCTTGGTCTGCACCGGAAGCTTCGCAGCAGCGAGCTCGAATGCCCGCTTGGCGATGTCATAGCTCACGCCATCAACTTCAAACATGATCCGGCCCGGCTTGACTTTCGCAGCCCAGAACTCAACAGAGCCCTTACCTTTACCCTGACGAACTTCGGCAGGTTTGGCAGTCACCGGCACATCCGGGAAAATCCGGATCCACACCCGGCCCTGACGCTTCATGTGACGGGTAATCGCACGACGCGCAGCTTCGATCTGACGCGCAGTAACACGCTCAGGCGTCAGTGCCTTCAGGCCAAACGCGCCAAAGTTCAGGGCCGTACCGCCCTTCGCGAGACCGTGAATACGCCCCTTGTGGGCCTTCCGGTACTTTGTTCTCTTCGGTTGCATCATGGTGCAAACGTCCTCTTGGTAAGCCTGGCCTTAGCGGGCCGGCTGCTGGTCCTGAAGCAACTTGTCCATCGCCATCGGGTCATGGGCAAGAATCTCACCTTTGAAGACCCAGCATTTGATGCCGCAGGCTCCATAAGTGGTCTGCGCGGTCGCAACGCCGTAATCAACATGTGCGCGCAGCGTATGCAAGGGAACACGTCCTTCGCGATACCATTCCGTCCGGGCAATTTCTGCGCCGCCGAGGCGGCCAGCTGCATTGATCCGGATGCCTTCTGCGCCGAGACGCATGGCCGACTGGACCGAACGCTTCATCGCACGGCGGAAAGCCACACGACGCTCAAGCTGCTGCGCGATGTTTTCGGCGATCAGCTGGGCATCGATTTCCGGCTTGCGGATCTCAACAATATTCAGATGCACTTCGGTACCGGTCATCTTCGACAGATCCTGACGAAGCTTTTCGATATCCGTACCCTTACGGCCAATGATGACACCGGGGCGTGCGGTATGAATGGTAATCCGTGCCTTCTTTGCCGGACGTTCGATAACGACCTTGGCAACACCAGCACCGATCAGGCGCTTTTTCAGGTATTCACGGAGAGCAAGATCTTCGTGCAGAAGACCTGCATAACCTTCGTCGGCATACCAGCGGGAGTCCCACGTGCGGTTGATGCCCAGGCGAAAACCGACTGGATTGACTTTCTGACCCATCAGGCGATCTCCTCGCGTTCGCGCACAACAATCGTCAGGTTGCTGAACGGTTTCAAAATCTTGCCTGTACGGCCACGTGCACGGGCGCGCCAGCGCTTCATCACGATGCCCTTGCCGACGCTGGCTTCTGCAACAACCAGATTGTCGATATCAAGCTGGTGATTGTTTTCCGCGTTAGCGATGGCCGATTGCAGACATTTATGCACATCACGTGCAATCCGCTTCTTCGAGAAATACAGATCGTTCAGCGCGCGTTCCGCGCCAAGACCTCTGATCGACTCTGCGACAACGTTCAGCTTCTGCGGTGAAATGCGGATGTTCCGCACGATCGCCTTGGCTTCCGTGTCGGACAGACGACGCTCTGATGCCGGCTTGCCCATGATTACTTCCTCTTCGCTTTCTTGTCCGCAGTGTGACCGTAGTAGGTCCGTGACGGAGAAAACTCACCGAACTTATGTCCAATCATATCTTCGGTTACCATAACCGGGATATGCTTGTGACCGTTGTACACGCCGAACGTCAAACCGACGAACTGCGGCAGGATCGTGGACCGGCGGGACCAGATTTTGATGACCTGATTGCGACCGGACGCACGCCCGGCTTCCGCCTTCTTCAAGAGGTATCCGTCTACAAACGGACCTTTCCAGACCGAACGAGCCATATTCGTCAAACTCCCTTAGCGCGATTTCCGCTGATGGCGGCTGCGCATGATGTACTTGTCGGTGGACTTGTTGGAGCGCGTACGCTTGCCCTTCGTGGGCTTGCCCCAAGGAGTCACCGGATGACGTCCGCCAGAGGTACGGCCTTCGCCGCCACCATGCGGGTGATCGATCGGGTTCATGGCCACGCCACGAACCGCCGGGCGCTTGCCAAGCCAGCGATTACGGCCGGCCTTGCCCAGATTGATGTTCTGATTGTCGGCGTTGGAAACCGCACCCACCGTTGCCCGGCATTCACCGAGAACGAGCCGCAGTTCACCGCTCGACAGACGCAGCTGCGCATAACCGGCATCCTTACCGACCAACTGGCCGTAGGTTCCGGCGGAACGTGCAATCTGCGCGCCCTTGCCCACCTTCATCTCGATATTATGGATGATGGTGCCGACAGGGATATTCTTAAGCGGCAGGCAGTTGCCTGGCTTGATGTCAGCCCGCTCGTCACTGATGACCACGTCACCGGCTTTCAGACGCTGCGGTGCAATGATGTAGGCAACTTCGCCATCTTCATATTTCAGCAGCGCAATGAACGCCGTGCGGTTCGGATCATATTCGATCCGTTCAACCGTAGCAGACATACCGGTCTTGTTACGCTTGAAGTCAATAACGCGATACCGGCGCTTGTGGCCGCCACCGCGACGACGCGCGGTAATACGACCGGTATTGTTCCGGCCACCCTTTTTCGTCAGACCTACTGTCAGTGACTTTTCAGGGCCACCTTTGTAGAGCTCGGACTTGTCAACCAGCACCAGGGTGCGGCGACCGGGCGTGGTCGGATTGAATTGCTTGAGAGCCATGATCAGATCCCCGTGGTCACGTCGATGTTGCTGCCCTCGGCCAGCGTTACCATCGCTTTTTTACGGTCGACACGTCGGCCCAACTGCTGACGGAACCGCTTGGTTTTGCCCTTGAGGACGCTCGTATTCACCGCGGTCACCTTTACCGAGAAAAGGTTCTCGATCGCGGCCTTGATTTCCGGCTTGGATGCATTCAGCGGCACTTCAAAGAAAACCTGACCATGCTCGGAAGCATTGGTCGACTTTTCCGTGATGATCGGATGACGCACAATGTCATACATCCGTTCCTGCGTCGGCATCACCGGCTTGCGAATTTTCGCGCTCATTTCAGGCGCTCCTCGAGAGCGGTAACCGCATCGCGCGTCAGCACGAGCGTATCGCTCCTCAAAATGTCATAAACATTGGCACCGACAGACGGCAACACTGCCACCGACGGAATGTTCCGCGACGCCAGGGTAAAGTTGCGGTCGACCTCGGCACCGGCGATCACCAGGGCACGGCCCCAGTTCAGGCCGGCCAGCTTGCCGACAAGTGCCTTGGTACGCGGCTCGTCACAGGTCGCATTGTCGAGGATAACCAGCTGACCGGCAGAAGCCTTCGCAGACAGGGCGCATTTCATCGCCAGCTTGCGAACTTTCTTGGTCAGCTCGATACCATGATCACGAGGCGTCGGGCCGTGGGCAATACCACCACCACGCATCTTGTTTTCACGGTTTGAACCACGACGTGCGCGACCGGTGCCTTTCTGGCGGAACGGCTTCGCCGTCGTACCGGAAACTTCACCGCGTCCCTTGACCTTATGCGTACCGGCGCGGCGCTTGGCGAGCTGATAGTTCACCATACGGGCCAGCAGGTCACGACGGACTTCGACACCAAAAATGGAGTCAGCGAGTTCGATATCGCCGACCGACTTGTTATCGAGATTGATGACTTCGGATTTCATGGCCTCAGTCCTTCTTTTCTTCGGTAGCCGCATCATCCGCAGCTGCCTCAACCGCTTCATTCTCGACCGGTGCTTCTTCAGCAGCCGCTTCGATCAGAGCCGCCGGATAAGGAACGCCTTCCGGAGCTGCGCGCTTGGCAGCATCACGGATCAGAACCCAGCCGCTTTTCGCGCCGGGAACCGCACCCTTGACCAGCAGATAGCCCTTTTCTTCGTCAGCACCGACGATTTCAAGGTTCTGGACCGTGACGCGGGTTGCGCCCATATGGCCAGCCATCTTCTTGCCCTTGAACACCTTGCCCGGATCCTGGCACTGACCCGTGGAACCGTGTGACCGGTGAGAGATCGAAACGCCATGCGTTGCTTCAAGACCGGCGAAGTTCCAACGGCGCATACCGCCCTGGAACCCCTTACCAATCGAGATGCCGCTGACATCAACCTTCTGGCCATCAAGGAAATGCTTCGGGCTCAGCCGCGCACCAGCTTCAAGCAGCGCATCTTCGGCAACCCGAAATTCCGCAAGCTTGCGCTTCGGCTCAACTTTAGCCTTCGCAAAGTGACCACGCATCGGCTTGGTCACGTTTTTAGGTGTCCGATTGGAAACGCCCAGCTGAACGGCATTGTAGCCATCACGCTCGGTGGTCCGGACAGCAACGACCTGACAATCGTCAACCTTGACGACCGTCACCGGCACATGCTGGCCATCGGCCCGGAAGACGCGGGTCATGCCGACCTTTTGTCCGATTAATCCTGTACGCATCGATCTCGATCCCTACTTAGAGCTTGATTTCGACGTCAACACCGGAGGCGAGGTCGAGCTTCATCAGCGCGTCCACCGTCTGCGGTGTCGGATCGACGATATCCAGCACCCGCTTATGCGTGCGTATTTCAAACTGTTCCCGCGATTTCTTATCGATATGCGGGGAACGCAGCACAGTGAATCGCTCAATGCGGGTCGGCAGCGGAATAGGTCCGCGCACCTGAGCGCCCGTACGTTTCGCTGTGCTTACAATTTCGCGCGTCGACTGATCCAGAATTCGATGATCGAATGCCTTAAGCCGTATGCGAATATTCTGACTGTCCATCGTGACTCAACCGTCCAAGTGAGGTGCCCCGCAAACAGGCGGGGCACTCTCGGGTTTCTGTTTTAGTCCTGGATCGAAGCGACGACGCCGGCACCGACAGTGCGGCCCCCTTCGCGGATAGCGAAGCGCAGTCCCTCGTCCATCGCGATCGGTGCAATAAGATTCACCGACATCGCAATATTATCACCCGGCATGACCATCTCTGTGCCTTCCGGAAGTTCGATCGTCCCTGTCACGTCCGTCGTACGGAAGTAGAACTGCGGACGATAGTTCGAGAAGAACGGTGTATGACGACCGCCCTCTTCTTTCGTCAGGATGTAGCACTCGCACTTGAACTTCGTGTGCGGTGTGATCGAGCCCGGCTTCGCCAGAACCTGACCACGCTCCACGTCGTCGCGCTTCGTGCCACGCAGAAGTACACCAACGTTGTCCCCCGCACGACCTTCGTCGAGCAGCTTGCGGAACATTTCAACGCCCGTGCAGGTCGTCTTCGTCGTGTCCTTGATACCAACGATCGAGATTTCTTCACCAACCTTGATGATACCCGTCTCGATACGACCCGTCACAACCGTGCCGCGACCAGAGATCGAGAACACGTCTTCGATCGGCATCAGGAACGGCTTGTCTACCGGACGCTCCGGCTGCGGGATATAGGCGTCAACCTGCGCCATCAGCTCAAGGATCGCATCGTGGCCGGTTTCCTTGTTGGAATCTTCCAGCGCTGCGAGAGCCGAGCCCTTGACGATCGGAATATCGTCGCCCGGGAAATCATAGGACGACAGCAGCTCACGAATTTCCATCTCGACAAGCTCGAGAAGCTCTTCGTCATCAACCTGATCGACCTTGTTCATGAAAACGACAAGCGCCGGAACACCAACCTGGCGGGCAAGAAGGATGTGCTCGCGGGTCTGCGGCATCGGGCCATCAGCTGCCGACACAACAAGAATCGCACCATCCATCTGCGCCGCACCCGTGATCATGTTCTTCACATAATCAGCATGGCCCGGGCAATCGACATGCGCATAGTGACGGCTTTCCGTCTCATATTCCACATGTGCCGTCGAGATCGTGATACCACGTGCCTTCTCTTCAGGCGCCTTGTCAATCTGGTCATATGCCGTGAAGGCTGCACCACCGGCTTCCGCCAGTACCTTCGTGATCGCCGCCGTCAGCGACGTCTTGCCATGGTCAACGTGACCAATCGTGCCGATGTTGCAATGCGGCTTCGTGCGCTCAAACTTTGCCTTACCCATAACTCTCTCTCCAATTATCTGGCGCTGGATTAACCAGCGAGCTTTCCGCGGATCTCTTCCGAAACTGCCTGCGGCACTTCGGCATAGTGATCAAAATGCATCGAATACTGCGCCCGGCCCTGGGACATCGAGCGCAGTGTGTTCACGTAACCGAACATGTTCGCCAGCGGCACCATGGCAAGCACGACGCGGGCATTACCGCGGGTGTCCATGTCATTTACCTGACCGCGACGGCTGTTCAGATCGCCAATGATATCGCCCATGTAATCTTCCGGCGTAACCACTTCGACCCGCATGACCGGCTCAAGCAGCTTCGGACCAGCCTTCTGCACGCCTTCACGGAAGGCAGCACGGGAGGCGATTTCGAAGGCCATGACGCTTGAGTCAACGTCGTGGTAAGCACCGTCAAACAGCGTGATCTTGAAATCGGTAACCGGGAAACCGGCGAGAACGCCCGTCTGCTGTGCCGAAATCAGACCCTTTTCAACGCCCGGGATATATTCACGGGGAACGTTACCACCGACAACCTTGCTCTCGAATTCATACCCTGACCCCGGCTCAAGCGGCTCAAACCGCAACTGAATGCGGGCGAACTGCCCCGAACCACCGGTCTGCTTCTTGTGCGTGTAATCGACTTCGATCGTCTTCGAGATGGTTTCCCGATAGGCAACCTGCGGCGCACCGACGTTAGCGTCAACCTTGAACTCGCGACGCATACGGTCAACGAGGATTTCAAGGTGAAGTTCGCCCATGCCCTTGATAACTGTCTGACCACTTTCGTTGTCACTGGAAACCCGGAATGACGGATCTTCAGCAGCAAGGCGATTAAGCGCCACACCCATCTTTTCCTGGTCACTCTTGGTCTTCGGCTCGACCGCAACCTCGATAACCGGCTCCGGAAATTCCATCCGCTCAAGAATAACCAGCGAATTCGGATCACAGAGCGTATCGCCAGTCGTGGTGTCCTTGAGACCGGCAATAGCAACGATGTCGCCAGCACTGGCTTCTTTGAGCTCTTCGCGGTCATTGGCATGCATCAGCAGCATACGACCAACGCGCTCACGCTTTTCCTTAACCGTATTCATCACATAGCTACCGGCCTCAAGCGTACCGGAATAGATACGGATGAAGGTCAGCGTACCGACAAACGGATCGTTCATGATCTTGAAAGCAAGCGCAGCGAACGGCTCTTTCTCGGAGTTGTTACGCTCGATCACGTCTTCCGTACCAGCCTTCACACCCCGGATTGCCGGAACATCAATCGGCGACGGCAGGAAGTCGACCACTGCATCAAGAAGCGGCTGCACGCCTTTATTCTTGAAAGCCGTACCGTTCAGAACCGGAACAAATTCGTTGGCAATCGTGCCCTTGCGAATGCACTTGCGCAGAGTCGCGGCATCCGGCTCGGTACCTTCAAGATAGGCTTCCATCGCAGCATCGTCCTGCTCGACAGCGAGCTCGACAAGCTTCTCACGATATTCAGCAGCCTGATCAGCAAGATTTGCCGGAATATCAAGATACTCGAACGACGCGCCGAGTTCTTCGCCATTCCAGACGACCGCACGCATTTCGATCAGATCAACCACACCTTCGAATTCCGCTTCCGAACCGATCGGCAACTGAATGACCATCGGAACTGCGCCAAGGCGACCCTTGATCATTTCAACACAACGGAAGAAGTCAGCGCCGGTGCGGTCCATCTTGTTGACGAAACACATCCGCGGAACGCCATACTTGTCAGCCTGACGCCAGACAGTCTCGGACTGCGGCTCAACGCCGGCAACAGCATCAAATACTGCTACCGCACCATCGAGAACACGCAGGCTACGCTCGACTTCAATGGTGAAGTCAACATGGCCCGGCGTATCAATGATATTGATCCGGTGGTCCTTCCAGAACGCCGTGGTCGCAGCGGAGGTAATCGTGATGCCACGCTCCTGCTCCTGCTCCATCCAGTCCATCGTCGCGGCGCCGTCATGGACTTCACCGATCTTGTAGGACTTGCCCGTATAAAACAGGACGCGTTCCGTCGTCGTGGTCTTACCCGCATCAATATGGGCCATAATGCCAATATTGCGGTATTTTTCGAGAGGTGTCTGAGCTGACATAACGAGTTATTCCGGTTGGATTTCTATTACCAGCGATAATGCGCGAACGCTTTGTTGGCTTCCGCCATACGATGCGTGTCTTCGCGTTTTTTCACTGCGCCGCCGCGATTGTTCACAGCGTCCATAAGTTCACCGGACAGCCGGTCAACCATGGTCACTTCGGAACGCTTGCGGGCGTTATCGATGATCCAGCGAATGGCCAGGGCCTGACGCCGTTCCGGACGAACCTCAACCGGCACCTGATAGGTTGCACCACCAACACGGCGGGAACGCACTTCAAGGGACGGCTTAACATTGTCCAGAGCTTCATGGAACATACGAACGGGATCACCGCCCTTGCGGTCCATCTGATCAAACGCACCATAAAAGATCTGTTCGGCAGTCGACTTCTTGCCGTGGATCATCAGGCTGTTGATGAACTTTGTAATGACCTGGTCACCGAACTTGGCGTCAGGAAGAATATCGCGCTTCTCAGCGGCGTGGCGACGTGACATCTGGCGCGCTCCTTATTTCGGCCGCTTCGCGCCGTACTTCGAACGGCGTTGCTTGCGGTCCTTGACACCCTGGGTATCCAGCGTGCCGCGAATGATGTGGTAACGAACGCCCGGCAAATCCTTTACACGACCGCCGCGGATCATGACCACCGAATGCTCCTGAAGATTATGCCCCTCACCCGGGATGTAGGAGGTCACTTCAAAACCATTGGTCAGACGCACACGGGCAACCTTACGAAGCGCCGAGTTCGGCTTCTTCGGTGTGGTCGTATAGACGCGGGTGCAAACCCCACGCTTTTGCGGACAGGCCTTGAGGGCCGGTACGTTGTTTCGTGCAATCGGCTTGCGCCGGGGATTGCGAATCAACTGGTTAATTGTCGGCATCCGACACCTTTTCCTTAATCAAACCTAATGGTCGACGCAGCCGCGCCGGGTTTATGTTTCTGCAAAACCAAACCGCACCCTATGTCCGTCGTCTCTTTCGACGGCCAGGCTGCGGATAATTTCACTGCCTTGCGGCTGTATATTCTCGCGTTTCCCATCTTGCCACTGCGTCTCGGGCGTATGCCGACCACCAGTGGCTAGGAGGCGCGCAATATATTCACAGGGGTCTGGAGCGTCAAGCGCCGTTCTTAACTAAAGTAAAACCCTTGTGAATCGCTGTTCGTGAAGGCAATTGGGTAACATCCTTACCCTCACGAACAGCTAAACGAACGATTATCAATCGTCTCCGTCGATGCTTGCCGACTCACTGGCAGCGGCTTCAGCAGAAGCAGCCAGTGCTGCCGACTCATCCTTGGCCGTCTGATCGGCCAGAACCTTGTCACGGTCGGCTGCAATCTCACGCATCCGGTTCATGACAGAGCCCGTACCTGCCGGGATAAGACGTCCGACAATCACGTTTTCCTTCAGACCATGCAGGTTATCGATCTTGCCGGAGACCGCTGCTTCCGTGAGGACGCGTGTGGTTTCCTGGAACGATGCTGCAGAGATGAAGGATGATGTCTGCAGGCTGGCCTTGGTAATACCCTGCAACACAGGACGTGCAGCAGCAGGCTGCTTGCCACCCTTCATCATCTTCTCGTTGATCTGGTCGAATTCGAGTTTCTCAACCAGCTCCCCGACAAGGAAGGTCGTGTCACCAGGCTCCGAGATTTCGACTTTCTGCAGCATCTGGCGAACGATCACCTCGATATGCTTATCGTTAATCTTCACACCCTGAAGACGATAGACCTCCTGAATCTCGTTCACGAGATAGGATGCCAGCGCTTCAACACCCATGACTTCCAGAATGTCATGCGGCACCGGATTACCATCGATCAGCGGATCGCCCTTACGGACATAGTCGCCTTCCTGAACGGCAAGATGCTTGCCCTTCGGGATCATGTAATCCATCGGTTCCGCACCGTCATCCTCGGTCGGCACAACAGTGATACGCCGTTTCGACTTGTAGTCCTTGCCGAACTCAACCCGACCCTCGTTGTGCGAGATGATCGAATGGTCCTTCGGCTTGCGGGCTTCGAACAATTCGGCAACCCGCGGCAGACCACCGGTGATATCACGTGTCTTCGAGCTTTCCCGGGGAATACGTGCCAGCACGTCACCGGCAGCAACGGACTGACCCGGCTCCACCGACAGAATGGCGTCGAGGCTCATGAAGTAGCGGGCTTCGATACCGTTCGGCAAGGCCAGTACTTCGCCATTATCGTCACGAAGCGTAATCCGCGGCTTCAGGTCGTTGCCCTTTGGCTGCTGCTTCCAGTCGATGACCACCTTGTTGGAAATGCCCGTCGCTTCATCGAGGACTTCACGATAGGACACGCCTTCAACCATGTCGACGAAGTGAACGATACCTTCCTTCTCCGTCATGATCGGGAGGGTGTAGGGATCCCACTCGGCCAGTTTGTCACCACGGGCGACCTTCTTGCCATTCTTCACCAGCAACTTCGCACCATACGGCAGACGATGCCGGGCGCGCTCGCGTCCCTGATCGTCCTTCAGGATCATTTCAGCATTACGCCCCATGACCACCGGAACGCCGCTGGAGTTATTGACGGAGTTATCGTTGAGCACGCTCAGCACGCCGTCATGGCTGGCTTCAATATGCGACTGTTCTGCACCACGCTGGGCAGCACCACCGATATGGAAGGTACGCATGGTCAGCTGTGTACCCGGCTCACCAATGGACTGAGCGGCAATAACACCGACAGCCTCACCGATATTCACCGTCGTACCACGTGCCAGATCGCGGCCATAGCAGGCCCCGCAGACACCGCCGACGCTTTCACAGGTCAGCACGGAGCGGATCTTCAGATCCTCAACATCCGCATTTTCCATGATCTCGATATCGTCTTCCTCGATCAGCTTGCCCTGGGGAACCAGAACTTCGCCGGTCACCGGATGCAGAACGTCCAGAGACGCCGTGCGACCGAGAACACGATCTTCGAGCGAGGCTACCGTCTCGCCGCCTTCAACCACGGCACCAACGGTCAGACCGTCAATGGAACCGCAATCTTCCTCGATGATGATGGCGTCCTGCGCCACATCGACAAGACGACGTGTCAGATAACCGGAGTTAGCTGTCTTGAGAGCCGTATCTGCCAGACCCTTACGGGCACCATGGGTCGAGTTGAAGTACTCGAGCACGGTCAGGCCTTCCTTGAAGTTTGAAATGATCGGCGTTTCGATGATTTCACCAGACGGCTTGGCCATCAGGCCACGCATACCGGCAAGCTGCTTCATCTGGGCCGCAGAACCACGGGCACCGGAATGAGCCATCATGTAAACCGCGTTGATTTCCTTCGTCGGATCCGACGTATCGGAAATACGCTTCATCATTTCATCAGCAACAACGTCGGTGCAGCGTGACCAGGCATCGACAACCTTGTTGTACTTCTCACCCTGGGTGATCAGACCGTCCTGATACTGCTTTTCGAATTCCTTCACCAGATCCTGCGTATCCGTCACCAGCTTTTCCTTGGTGTCGGGGATCAGCAGATCGTCCTTACCAAAGGAGATGCCGGCGCGGCAGGCATTGGTGAAACCAAGGGTCATCAGGCGGTCAGCAAAAATCACCGTCTCCTTCTGACCGCAATGGCGATAGACAATATCGATCACCGACGAGATTTCCTTCTTGGTCAGCAGACGGTTGACCAGTTCGAAGGGAACCTTCGGATTACGCGGCAGGATTTCAGCAATCCGCATACGGCCCGGCGTCGTCGTGACGAGACGCGTAACCGGCGCACCCGTCTCGTCAACGGTCCGGTAACGGGCCTTGATCCGGGTGTGAATGCTGATTGCCTTGCCGTCGATAGCCTGCTCGATTTCGGAAGAACCGGCGAAACGCGGCACCCGATGGGTAACGCCCTTACCTTTCTTGACGAGATCAAACAGCGCCTTGACGTCCTTGCCTTCGATTTCACGACCCGTCTTCGGATCGGCAACAACAACGTCGCCATTTTCATAGGCTGCTGACATCGCTTCTTCGGAATCGATTGAGACAATCGGACCGAAGGAGCCAAGACGTTCATAGCTGAGGTAATAGAGACCCAGCACGATATCCTGTGATGGCACGATGATCGGCTTGCCGTTGGCCGGGCTGAGGATGTTGTTCGTCGACATCATCAGAACGCGGGCTTCAAGCTGTGCTTCAAGCGACAGCGGTACATGGACCGCCATCTGGTCGCCGTCAAAGTCAGCGTTAAACGCGGTGCAGACCAGCGGGTGAAGCTGAATGGCCTTACCTTCGATCAGAACCGGCTCAAATGCCTGAATACCAAGACGGTGAAGCGTCGGCGCACGGTTCAGCATGACCGGATGTTCGCGGATAACCTCTTCAAGGATATCCCAGACTTCCGGACGCTCTTTTTCGACCATGCGCTTCGCTGCCTTGATCGTCGTCGCCATGCTGTAGAGTTCCAGCTTGGAATAGACGAACGGCTTGAACAGTTCGAGCGCCATCTTCTTCGGCAGGCCGCACTGATGCAGTTTCAGTTCCGGACCCACCACGATGACCGAACGGCCGGAGTAATCGACGCGCTTGCCGAGCAGGTTCTGACGGAAGCGACCCTGCTTGCCCTTCAGCATGTCGGACATCGACTTCAGCGGACGCTTGTTCGCGCCGGTAATGGCACGACCACGACGACCGTTGTCGAACAGGGCATCAACTGATTCCTGCAGCATGCGCTTTTCGTTGCGGACGATGATGTCCGGCGCACGCAATTCGATCAGGCGCTTCAGGCGGTTGTTCCGGTTGATGACACGACGATACAGATCGTTCAGATCGGAGGTCGCGAAACGGCCACCGTCGAGCGGCACCAGCGGACGCAGCTCGGGCGGGATAACCGGAACAACTTCCAGAATCATCCACTCCGGACGGGCGCCCGACGCCATGAAGGCTTCAACCAGCTTCAGTCGCTTGACGAGCTTCTTGCGCTTGGTTTCTGACTTGGTTTCCGCCAGATCTTCACGCAGCGTCTCAAGCTCGTCTTCCATATCGAGCTCTTTGAGCATTTCGCGGATCGCCTCCGCACCGATACCGGCGCGGAAGTTATCCTGACCATACTCATCAAGCGCGTTCTGGTAGCCGTCTTCCGACAGCAGTTCGAACTTTTTCAGCGGTGTCAGGCCCGGTTCGATAACCACATGGTTTTCGAAGTACAGAACCCGCTCCAGATCCTTCAGGGTCATGTCGAGCAGCAGGCCAATACGGCTCGGCAGCGACTTCATGAACCAGATATGGGCAACCGGCGACGCCAGTTCGATATGACCCATGCGCTCGCGGCGTACCTTTGAAAGCGTGACTTCAACGCCACATTTTTCGCAGATGATGCCACGATATTTCATGCGCTTGTACTTACCGCACAGGCATTCGTAGTCCTTGATCGGGCCAAAAATCCGGGCGCAGAACAGACCGTCCCGCTCCGGTTTGAAAGTCCGGTAGTTGATCGTTTCCGGCTTTTTGATCTCACCGAACGACCAGGAACGAATCCGCTCCGGGCTGGCGATAGCGATCTGAATCTGGTCGAACGACTGGCTCGATCCTGTGACCTGGCCGAAAATCTTCATCAACTCATTCATGTTCTTCTCCCGTATGGGTCATATGTCCTGAGACGTTCGATCAGAAATTACGCTGTTCAAGCTCAACATTGAGCCCGAGCGAACGCAGTTCCTTAACCAGCACGTTAAAGGACTCTGGGATACCAGCTTCGAAGGTGTCGTCACCGCGGACGATAGCTTCGTAAACCTTGGTGCGGCCCGACACATCATCGGATTTCACTGTCAGCATTTCCTGCAGGGTGTATGCAGCACCGTAAGCTTCAAGTGCCCACACTTCCATTTCACCGAAGCGCTGACCACCGAACTGCGCCTTACCACCCAGCGGCTGCTGGGTAACGAGGCTGTACGGGCCAATCGACCGGGCATGGATCTTGTCATCAACCAGGTGATGCAGCTTCAGCATATAGATGTAGCCGACTGTAACCTGACGATCGAACGGTTCACCCGTCCGGCCATCAACCAGGGTTACCTGACCGGAACTCGACAAGCCTGCCTTCTCCAGCATTTCAACGATGTCCGGTTCGCGGGCACCATCAAACACCGGCGTCGCAATCGGAACGCCGTCAGAGATGTTATTGGCAAGGTCGAAGATTTCATAATCTTCAAGAGTCTCGATCTCGGTCGTGTAGACCTTCTCGCCATAGACATCCTTGAGCTTCGCCTTCAGCGTCTTCATGCCGGCTGAATTGCTCTTTGCGGCGCGCAGGGCTTCCGCAACCTGGCGGCCGAGACCGGCACAGGCCCATCCGAGATGGGTTTCGAGAATCTGCCCGACATTCATTCGTGACGGCACACCCAGCGGGTTCAGGACAATATCGACCTGCGTTCCATCTTCAAGGTACGGCATGTCTTCAATCGGCATGATGCGCGAAATGACACCCTTATTCCCGTGACGACCGGCCATTTTATCGCCCGGCTGAAGCTTGCGCTTCACGGCAACGAACACCTTGACCATCTTCATGACGCCCGGCGGCAGCTCGTCGCCACGCTGCAACTTCTCAACCTTGTTGTCGAAGCGTGCTTCGAGCAGCTTGATGGAGGCATCGAAGGTCGCCTTGAGCGCTTCGATTTCACCCATCCGGCCGTCATCCTCGACCACGATCTGGCGCCACTGACCAGGCGTGAAATCGCCCAGCAACGCTTCTGTAACCGCCGCACCAACCTTGATACCCTTCGGACCGGAAACGGTCTTGTGGCCCATCAGCAGGTCTTTCAGGCGGCCAAAGAAGCTGCGCTCCAGAATGATCCGCTCATCATCACGGTCTTTTGCGAGGCGTTCAATTTCCGCCCGCTCGATGGCCATCGCACGTTCGTCCTTGTCGACGCCGCGGCGCGAGAACACCCGCACCTCGACAATCGTACCGGCAACACCCGGCGGCAGGCGCAGGGAGGTGTCACGTACGTCACTGGCTTTTTCACCAAAGATCGCCCGCAGCAGTTTTTCTTCCGGCGTCATCGGTGATTCGCCCTTCGGCGTCACCTTACCGACAAGAATGTCACCCGGATTAACCTCGGCACCGATATAAACGATCCCGGCTTCATCGAGGTTTTTCAGGGCTTCTTCACCGACATTCGGGATATCACGGGTGATATCTTCCTGACCGAGCTTCGTATCACGGGCCATGACCTCGAATTCCTCGATATGGATCGAGGTAAAGACGTCATCACGCACGATACGTTCCGAGATCAGGATCGAATCTTCGAAGTTGTAGCCATTCCACGGCATGAACGCGACCAGCACGTTACGGCCAAGGGCCAGATCACCGAGATCCGTTGACGGACCGTCACCGATGATCTCGCCAGCAGTCACCCGGTCGCCTACGCGAACCAGCGGACGCTGGTTGATGCAGGTGTTCTGGTTCGAACGCTGGAACTTGCGCAGATTGTAGATATCCACGCCCGACGCATCGGCTTTGGTCTCTTCCGTTGCCCGGATAACGATACGGGTGGCATCCACCTGATCGACCAGACCCGACCGGCGCGCAACAATCGACGCCCCGGAGTCATGAGCAACAGCCCGCTCCATGCCGGTACCGACGAGCGGCGCCTGAGCCTGAAGCAGCGGCACAGCCTGCCGCTGCATGTTCGATCCCATCAGCGCGCGGTTGGCGTCATCGTTCTCCAGGAACGGGATAAGCGCCGCAGCAACCGAAACGAGCTGTTTCGGAGACACGTCGATGAAGTCGATATCAGCAGGCAGTGCGAGATGGTAATCGCCCCGTGTCCGGCAGCTGACCAGATCTTCAAGCAGCTTGCCCTTGTCATCCATTTCAGCATTGGCCTGAGCGACCGTATAATGGCCCTCATCCATCGCCGTCATGTAGATGACTTCGTCGGTTGCATGGCCATCGACCACCCGGCGATACGGGCTTTCAATGAAGCCGTATTTGTTGACGCGGGCAAAAGTAGCCAGCGAGTTGATCAGACCGATATTCGGGCCTTCCGGCGTTTCAATCGGGCAGATACGACCGTAATGGGTCGGATGCACGTCACGGACTTCAAAGCCGGCCCGCTCGCGTGTCAGACCACCCGGGCCAAGCGCCGAAAGGCGACGCTTGTGGGTAATTTCCGACAGCGGGTTGGTCTGATCCATGAACTGGCTGAGCTGCGATGAACCGAAAAATTCGCGAACCGCAGCAGCAGCCGGCTTCGCATTGATCAGGTCATGCGGCATGACGGTGTCGATATCGACGGAACCCATACGCTCACGAATAGCGCGCTCCATACGAAGCAGGCCAACGCGATACTGGTTTTCCATCAGTTCGCCGACCGAACGAACACGCCGGTTGCCGAGATGGTCAATATCGTCGATCTCACCCTTGCCGTCCTTCAGACCAACGAGGATCTTGACGACCGCCAGAATGTCTTCTTTGCGCAGCACACGTACCGTATCATCGGTCGTGAAATTCAGGCGGGCATTCATCTTTACCCGGCCAACCGCACTCAGGTCATAGCGTTCTGAATCAAAGAACAGACCACGGAACAGGTTTTCTGCCGTCTCCAGCGTCGGCGGCTCGCCCGGGCGCATCACACGGTAGATATCGACCAGTGCTTCGTCACGGCTGGTGTTCTTGTCCGACGCCAGGGTGTTACGAATGTACGGTCCGACATTGAGATGGTCGATCGCAAGCGTTGCGAAGGACACGATCTTGTTCTCTTCGAACATCTCGAGCATTTCTTCGGTGATCTCGTCACCGGCATCGGCATAGACTTCACCGGTCTGCGGATCGATCACGTCGAGCGCCAGATAATCACCGATCAGGTCTTCATTGCTGACAAACCGTTCGGTGACCTTGTCCTCTTCCAGCTTCTTGACGATGCGGCGGGTCAGCTTCTGACCGGCTTCGACAATCACATCACCGGTGTTAGCATCAACCAGATCCTTGACCAGCTTAACACCGATCAGGCGCTCAGCGTTCAGGTCGGTTTTCCAGCCATCCCCGCTGCGCTCGACATGCGAGTGCTCGTAGAAATATTTGAGGATGTCTTCCGGCGTCATGCCGGTGATCAGTGCCGGATCAACCGGCACGCCTTCTTCTGCGCACTTCTCGCGATAAGCGATGGATTCATCACTATCCAGTGCCAGCAGCAGCGTGGTGACCGGCAGTTTCCGCCGACGGTCGATACGTACGAAGGTCAGGTCCTTGGCATCGAATTCGAAATCCAGCCAGGAGCCACGGTACGGAATCACCCGTGCAGCAAAGAGATATTTACCCGACGAATGGGTCTTGCCCTTGTCGTGATCGAAGAACACGCCCGGTGAACGGTGCATCTGGCTGACGATCACCCGCTCGGTGCCGTTGACCACGAAGGTACCGTTACCCGTCATCAGGGGCATATCGCCCATGTAGACGTCCTGTTCCTTGATATCGCGGACCGACTTGGCGCCTGTATCTTCGTCGATGTCCCAAACCAGAAGACGGAGTGTCACCTTTAACGGTGCGGCATAGGTCATGCCCCGCTGCTGGCACTCTTCAACGTCGTATTTTGGTTCTTCGAGATCGTAACTCACGAACTCCAGACGGCCTCGCTCGGAGAAGTCCTGAATCGGGAAAACCGACTTGAACACCTGCTGAAGTCCGGATTCAATCCGCTCCTGTTCGGATGCGCCCAGCTTCATGAAGCCATCATATGACTGCTTCTGAACCTCAATGAGGTTCGGCATTTCTGCTACTGCACGGATCTGTCCGAAGTCTTTGCGGATACGTTTCCGACCTGTGAACGACTTTGCCATTGAGCGCCTCGATTCCTGGTCTGTTGCCCCTGATGCATGCTTGCAGACGGAGGAGCATCCCATCTGCAAACCGAAATTTTCTGTTCGACCCCGAAACGGGGTCAGGCCGGACGGTCAACCCCGCAGGGTCGGCCGTCCGGCCTTGGTATCAAAGCCCGCGAAGCGGATTACTTGAGCGCAACCGTTGCGCCTGCTTCTTCCAGCTTCTTCTTCAGCTCTTCAGCTTCTGCCTTGTCCACGCCTTCCTTGACGGGCTTCGGCGCGCCTTCGACCAGGTCCTTGGCTTCTTTCAGACCAAGGCCGGTGATGGCACGAACTTCCTTAATAACGTTGATCTTCTTGTCGCCAGCGGCTTCAAGAATCACGTCAAAGGAGTCTTTTTCTTCTTCAGCGGCAGCTTCGCCACCAGCAGCTGCGACGCCGGCTACGGCAACCGGAGCAGCGGCGGAAACGCCCCACTTTTCTTCGAGCATTTTTGACAGCTCAGCAGCTTCGAGCACTGTGAGGCTCGACAGTTCTTCAACAATCTTATCCAAATCAGCCATTTGATATCTCTCCTAAGGCTTGAACTTTATGGTACCGCTTCAAGCGGCCTCGCCCAATTGACTTTTCGCATGCAGAACCCGTGCAATCTGACCACCAGGTGCCTGAAGCACACCGGCAATACGTGTTGCAGGGGTATTGACCATACCGACGATCTTCGCCCGCAGCTCATCCAGGCTCGGAAGAGTTGCCAGCGACTTGATGCCGTCAAGGTCAAGAATCTGCTCGCCCAGCGCGCCACCCTGAATCACCAATTTCTCATTCTTCTTGGCGTATTCCACAGCAACTTTCGCAGCAGCCACCGGGTCCGACGAATAAGCAATAGCCGTCGGGCCGGTGAACAGATCTGCGATATTCTGGTACGGCGTTCCATCGAGAGCGAGACGCGTGATCCGGTTCTTGGTCACTTTAAGGCTTGCTCCGGCACCCAGCATCTGACGCCGCAGGTCAGTCATTTCAGCCACCGACAGCCCACTATAGTGGGTGACGACAACGATCGACGTTTCTGCGAACACCTGATTCAGAGATGCGACGAGCTCGGCTTTTTGTGCTCGGTTCACGTATCGTCTCCGATGTTCATGATCATGCGGATTGCATGATCACCGTTTCACCAGGACCCCGGCCCGAAGGCCGTGATCCGCGAGATCTGTCCAGCGTCAAAGTTCAAGCCGTTACACCGCATCGCGGCAAAACGGTTATCACTCTGTCTGTGCGGGACTTGCCGGCGGTTTCCCGCCTGCCCGCAGTCTCGGACAGTTTGGCCGGTTGCCCGGCCGATCCACCACCCGGAGGTGGCGAAACCTTCAGACCAGCGACGTCAGTTCTGTGTCGTCACGCTGGCCAGATCAACCCGGACGCTCGGACCCATGGTCGAAGTCAGGCTGATCTTCTTTACATAAGTACCTTTGGCACCTGTCGGCTTGGCTTTCATGATCGCATCAACAAAAGCCTCGACATTGCCCTTCAGCTTTTCGCCACCAAAGCTCACCTTGCCGATACCAGCATGAACGACCCCGGCCTTTTCAGTCCGGAACTCGACCTGGCCAGCCTTGGCATTCGTGACGGCTTCCGCAACATTCGGGGTAACCGTCCCGAGCTTCGGGTTCGGCATCAGGCCACGCGGGCCAAGCACCTTACCGAGGCGACCGACAACAGCCATCATGTCCGGCGTTGCGATGCAGCGGTCAAAATTCATCTCACCCTTCTGGATTGCTTCCATCAGGTCTTCCGCGCCGACGATGTCAGCCCCGGCTTCGCGGGCTTCATCAGCCTTTGCGTCGCGGGCAAACACGGCAACCCGGACGGTCTTGCCGGTACCATTCGGCAGCGACACCATGCCGCGCACCATCTGGTCCGCATGACGCGGATCAACACCGAGATTCATCGAGATTTCGATGGTCTCGTCAAATTTCGTCTTGCTGCGCTCTGTGAGCAGCTTCAGGGCATCGTCGACCGAATAATCGGCAACCCGGTCAATGCCGTCGCGTGCGGCTGTAAGCCGTTTTCCAATTTTACCCATGACTACCCCACTACCTCGATGCCCATCGACCGCGCAGAACCGGCAAGCATGCTGATTGCGGCGTCGACGTCGTTGGCGTTCAGATCAGCCATCTTGATTTCGGCGATCTCTTTAAGCTGCTTGCGCGTTACCTTACCAACGGTGCTGCCCTTGCCAGGAGTCGAGGACCCCTTGTCTTTCTTGGCAGCCCGCTTGATATAGTAACTGGCAGGCGGGGTCTTGGTGACGAAGGTGAAGGAGCGGTCACCGTAAGCGGTGATAACCACCGGCGTCGGGACACCCGGCTCCATACCCTGCGTTGCGGCGTTAAACGCCTTGCAGAATTCCATGATATTCAGACCCGCCTGACCAAGTGCCGGGCCGACTGGCGGCGACGGATTGGCTTTTCCGGACGGAATCTGGAGCTTGATATAGCCCGTGATTTTCTTTGCCATTATATCCTCAGTTTTTCATTTCCGGGCCGCGGTACGGTGTGACGCACCTCCCGCGGATTTCAGCCGATCAGAGCTTTTCCACCTGGGAATATTCCAGCTCGACCGGCGTCGACCGGCCAAAGATGGACACAGCCACCTTCAGACGGGCCTTCTCTTCATCCACATCCTCAACATAACCGTTGAAGGAAGCGAAAGGACCATCGGAGACACGCACCTGTTCCCCGATATCGAAAGTGATCGACGGCTTCGGCCGGTCGATACCTTCCTGAATCTGCTGCACGATGCGCTCGGCTTCCTTGTCGGTAATCGGCGTCGGCTTGCCGCCCGCCCCGAGGAAGCCGGTCACTTTCGGCGTATTCTTGATAAGAACCCAGGTTTCGTCCGTCAGTTCCATGCGAACCAACACATAGCCCGGGAAAAATTTCCGCTCCGACTGCACCTTCGCGCCACGACGGACCTCGACAACTTCCTCAACCGGAACCAGTACATCGCTTATCAGCTCATCGAGACCACGTTGCGCAGCCTGTTCCCGAACCGCCTGAGCAACTTTCTGCTCGGACCCCGAATAGACATGTGTAACATACCAGCGCATCGCCATAGATCAGCCTCCCAGCCCGAAAATCAGTTCAACGCCGAGCGCCAGAATCTGATCAATCGCCAAAAAGAAAAGCGCGGCAATGAACACCATGACAAACACCATGATGGTGGTAACCGTGGTTTCCTTGCGCGTCGGCCAGGTAACTTTTGATACTTCCTGTCTGACCTGTCTTACAAAGTCAGCGGGGGACGTCTTGCTCGCCATTCAAATGCCGCTTTCCGGGGAAAGCCCTAAATATTGTTTCAGCAGCCGTATTGCAAGTCCGGGCTGGCAGGGGCAGCAGGGTTCGAACCCGCGACCTGCGGTTTTGGAGACCGCCGCTCTACCAACTGAGCTATACCCCTGTGCTCTCGCCCTGCGATGCAATTTATCCAAATTGAAAATCGACAATCGGGAGCGTCTTTTAACAGACACTCCCGGAATGTCGATCTGTAGTATTAGTCCTGGATCGAAGCGACGACGCCGGCACCGACAGTGCGGCCCCCTTCGCGGATAGCGAAGCGCAGTCCCTCGTCCATCGCGATCGGTGCAATAAGATTCACCGACATCGCAATATTATCACCCGGCATGACCATCTCTGTGCCTTCCGGAAGTTCGATCGTCCCTGTCACGTCCGTCGTACGGAAGTAGAACTGCGGACGATAGTTCGAGAAGAACGGTGTATGACGACCGCCCTCTTCTTTCGTCAGGATGTAGCACTCGCACTTGAACTTCGTGTGCGGTGTGATCGAGCCCGGCTTCGCCAGAACCTGACCACGCTCCACGTCGTCGCGCTTCGTGCCACGCAGAAGTACACCAACGTTGTCCCCCGCACGACCTTCGTCGAGCAGCTTGCGGAACATTTCAACGCCCGTGCAGGTCGTCTTCGTCGTGTCCTTGATACCAACGATCGAGATTTCTTCACCAACCTTGATGATACCCGTCTCGATACGACCCGTCACAACCGTGCCGCGACCAGAGATCGAGAACACGTCTTCGATCGGCATCAGGAACGGCTTGTCTACCGGACGCTCCGGCTGCGGGATATAGGCGTCAACCTGCGCCATCAGCTCAAGGATCGCATCGTGGCCGGTTTCCTTGTTGGAATCTTCCAGCGCTGCGAGAGCCGAGCCCTTGACGATCGGAATATCGTCGCCCGGGAAATCATAGGACGACAGCAGCTCACGAATTTCCATCTCGACAAGCTCGAGAAGCTCTTCGTCATCAACCTGATCGACCTTGTTCATGAAAACGACAAGCGCCGGAACACCAACCTGGCGGGCAAGAAGGATGTGCTCGCGGGTCTGCGGCATCGGGCCATCAGCTGCCGACACAACAAGAATCGCACCATCCATCTGCGCCGCACCCGTGATCATGTTCTTCACATAATCAGCATGGCCCGGGCAATCGACATGCGCATAGTGACGGCTTTCCGTCTCATATTCCACATGTGCCGTCGAGATCGTGATACCACGTGCCTTCTCTTCAGGCGCCTTGTCAATCTGGTCATATGCCGTGAAGGCTGCACCACCGGCTTCCGCCAGTACCTTCGTGATCGCCGCCGTCAGCGACGTCTTGCCATGGTCAACGTGACCAATCGTGCCGATGTTGCAATGCGGCTTCGTGCGCTCAAACTTTGCCTTACCCAT
>WJPL01000003.1:648807-801198 GCA_009649675.1 Alphaproteobacteria bacterium HT1-32
CACCACCGGCTTCCGCCAGTACCTTCGTGATCGCCGCCGTCAGCGACGTCTTGCCATGGTCAACGTGACCAATCGTGCCGATGTTGCAATGCGGCTTCGTGCGCTCAAACTTTGCCTTACCCATGTGTCAATTCTCTCGTTTTGGCGGCCGATACAAAAATACGAATCTACCCGGGGAACTGGAGCGGGTGATGGGAATCGAACCCACATAACCAGCTTGGAAGGCTGGGGCTTTACCACTAAGCTACACCCGCCCAAATACCGGGCTCCGCACACCAGGTCGAAAGGCGATGGTGGAGGAGGTTGGATTTGAACCAACGTAGGCATAGCCAACGGATTTACAGTCCGTCCCCTTTAACCACTCGGGCACTCCTCCGCACGCCGCGCTTTCGTCCAGCGAAACGGAATGGCGCAATATGATGATTTCGGAAGTCATGTCAACAGACAAAGGACACTTGCATGCCGGATATTCCCGGATGTATTTGCGGTGGCGATTCAGCGCCCTTTCAGCAACATTACCGTCATGGCTAAACGATCAAGATCTTCTCACAAATCCGGCGGTGCTCATAGGCAGGCCGGTCGTGGCAATTCTCCCCGCAACAGTCGAGCGGCCTCAGACGGGCGGATAATGCTCTATGGCCAGCATGCGGTACTGGCTGCGCTCGCAAACCCGAAACGCCGCAACTGCCGCCTGTCAGCGACCCGTCCGGCACTGGCAAACCTGTCAGTTCCCGACAACTGTGAGGTACAGGTCGTCGAACGCAGCGATCTGGACAGCATGCTGCCGCCGGACACCCCGCATCAGGGGCTGGTTCTGCAGGCGACACCTCTTGAAGACGATTCGCTGTATGACGTTCTCGAAGCTCTGGGTGAAAATGAACCGGCGCTGATCGTTGTACTTGATCAGATCACAGACCCGCAGAATGTCGGCGCAATTCTGCGCTCTGCCGCAGCATTTGGCGCGACGGCTGTCGTCGCGACAGAACGCAACAGCGCCCTTGCCGGAGGTGCCCTGGCCAAGGCTGCATCCGGGGCTCTGGAAATTGTCCCCTTCTGCCGCGAAACCAATCTGGCCCGGGCCCTTGACCAGCTTGCAGATGCCGGTTTCTGGCGGATCGGGCTTGACGGTGAAGCCGGAAGGGTTTTCAACGGCGATGCAAAAACCACACGGCTGGCTCTGGTTCTTGGCGCAGAAGGTGCCGGATTGCGCCGGCTGACACGTGAACATTGTGACGAATTGGCCGGATTACCGATGTCCGGGCATATGGAAAGCCTGAATGTCTCTAACGCAGCAGCAGTTGCAATGTATGAAGCCCGGCGGGACAAGCTGCTCAACACTGATGATTGATTGCCGACAATGACGATCCAGCAAGACCTCAACACCCACCCCACCCTCACCGATGAACAGATCCATCAGTTCCGCGCTGACGGCTACCTGATCGTTCGCGGTCTGTATAATCCCGAGACGATGAAGGCAGTCTCCGACTGGTCGGATGAATTATCTGCCGGACCGGAAGAACCGGGAAAGCAGTGGTTCTACTGGGAACAGGATCAGCGCGGGGGCAACCAAAAGGTACTCTGTCGAATCGAGAAGTTCCTTGAAGTCCATCCCGGCTTCAACCGTTTCAATGACGGCCTGACCGGCATGGTCAGCCAGTTGCTGGAAGAACCTGCCCTCCTGTTCAAGGAAAAGATCAACTTCAAGCAACCGGGCGGAGACGGATTCAAGCCACATCAGGACAGCCAGGCCGGATGGGAACGCTATGCCGGATTCTTCGTCTCCGTGCTTGTCTCCATCGACAAGGCGACGATTGAAAATGGCTGTCTGGAAATCGCCCGTGGCTTCAACAACAGTGGATTGCTGAAGCGCGAGTGGGAGCCGATGACGGATGCAGATATCGCCGGCATGAACATGACCCCGGTTCCAACAGAACCCGGTGATGTCATATTCTTTGATTCCTATGCACCGCACGGGTCAAAACCGAATCTCTCGGACAAACAGCGCCGTATCCTCTATTTTACCTATAACAAGGCCGCAGAGGGCGATCACCGGGCGCAGTATTACGCTGACAAGTTCGAGAGCTATCCCCCGGATATCTGCCGCAAGGCCGGCGAGGAGTATATTTTCAGAGTCTGACATGCGGGGTTCAAATGCGCCTGACTGCCTTACTGCTGTTTCTGATCATTCTGTTCAGTTCGACAGGGTCGCGGGCACAATCCGCTGTGGATCAGGTGGATCTGGAACTGGTTCTGGCCGCTGACGGGTCGGGATCAATTGATGCCGGTGAATTCGCCTTGCAGCGCGCCGGGTATGCTTCCGCCATTACTGACCCTGATGTGTTGTCCGCCATCCAGTCCGGACGTTTTGGGCGTATTGCGCTGGCCTATATGGAATGGGGTGCGCCCGAAAGTCAGGAAACCATTGTCGACTGGATGGTTATCTCAGACCTGGCCAGCGCACAGGTTTTTGCCGACAGATTGCTGGCCGCGCCCCGCGTCGTCTACGGTTACAACTCCATTTCCAATGCTATCATCCATGCCAATGCCATGATCGTCGCGAACCAGTGGGATGCCCCCAGAAAGATCATCGATATTTCCGGTGACGGGCCGCAGATCAATGGGGAACCACTGGGGCCGGTTCGTGACGAGGCTATGAATCAGGGAATTACCATCAATGCGCTGGTGATCAAGACAGCCGGCGGCGGGTTTCGCGGCCCCGGCGGACTGGCCCTGATCGAACATTACCGCCGGGATGTCATTGGCGGTTTCGGCGCTTTTGCCATGGTTGCCGAAAGCCGCGAGGAATTTGCTCTCGCCATCCGCAACAAGATGATTCAGGAAATTGCCGAACGCTGAAAAGCCCTCCCCCGGAAACCGGAGGAGGGTTACTTCAGGTCCGTCAGTTGATCTTCACCCAGCGCAGGATGAAGAAATTATCCGTGCGCTGTGCCAGATCGATATTGGCCTTTGTTGCCCAGACCAGCGGCTGGATATGCAGCGGGACATAAACCGCGTCCGCCTTCAGGATATTGTGGACTTCATCCACCATTGCCTGGCGCTTTTCCGGATCGATCTCGCTCTGGATTTGCGGCAGAAGTTCATCAACCCGGGGGTTTGAATAGGCACCAAAATTCCAGGAACCGAGTTTCTTCTCGGAATTCGGTGTCGCCATCAGGAACCGGAAAGGATGTTCGGCATCGAAGGTTCCCGGTGACCAGCCCAGCAGATACATATCAAACTGGTCTGCCCGCAGTTCCTTCCAGTAATTACGTACCGGGACCGCCGTCAGTTCGACCTTCAGGCCAACCTTTGCCAGCATTCCCACTGCGGCGGCACAGATCGATTCGTCGTTGATATAGCGGTCATTCGGGCAGCGCATGCCAAATGAAAAGCCGTCCGGATACCCTGCTTCAGCCAGCAGGGCTTTCGCTTTGGCCGGATCATAGGCAAGCCGTGTGTCTTCTTCTTTGCGGTATCCGTTATTACCCGGTCCGATCAGCAGACCCGCCGTCTTGGCATTGCCCCGCATGATCTTCTTCACAATCGCATCGGCATCAATCGCGTGATAGACCGCCTGACGCACCCGTGCATCCCTGAACGGATTTCGATCCGTGATGTTGGAATATCGCAGGGCATCCGCTTCATGTTCAAAGCCGAAGAAAATCACCCGCGATTCAACACCTTCGACAACCTTCAGTCCGGACTGCGCCTTGATACGCGGAATATCCTGAAGCGGAAGCGGCTCGAAGAAATCAATTTCGCCGGACAGCAGTGCCGCGACAGCGGTCGCCGCCGAGGTGATCGGCGTAAAGGTTGCCCTGGTGATGTTATGTGCAGGCGTATCCCACCAGCCGTCGAAAGGCACCAGAACGGTCTTCACCCCGGCCTCGCGACTCTGGACTTTGAAGGCCCCTGTACCATTGGCATTCAGGGTGGCGTGATTACCCGTTTCCCGGCTCGGTTTCTCGGACTTGTTGGCCGTCGACCAGCCTTCATCCATCATCATCCAGTTGGCAATGGATCCGGGAAACAGCGGATTCGGCGATGTCGTCATGAAATCGACAGTATAGTCATCAACCTTGCTGACAGCCGTCACCGGGGCAAACCAGGAGCGGACATCGGAATCTTCTGACGAAGCCCGCTGGTAGGAGAAGATGACATCATCGGCGTTGAAATCTTCGCCGTTATGAAACTTCACACCCTTGCGCAGGTTGAACCGCCAGCCCTTGTCGCCGAGAGGTTCCCAGCTTTCCGCCAGTGCCGGTTCAACTCCCATATCCGGGTTTCGCCGAACCAGACCTTCATAAACATTATTCAGAAACCCCAGTACCGGCGATGTGTTCGTCGCATGGGGGTCCATCGTCACCGGGTCGGTTGTCGCCGCCCAGCGAAATTCCTTGGCAAAAGCCGGACCAGCCACCACCGAGCAGGCCAGTGCAGCTGCTATCATTACAGTCTTTCTCAGAGCCATATTGCCCTCCTTTTCACGTTTAAGCGGATGCTACTGCCGGATGCTCATGAAGACCATCCATCGGACATCACAAATCTGTGCAGAGGTCTGTCAGGATCAGTCGCCGGATTGCTGAAGTTCCAGTATCTGTCGCAGATAGTTGGTGTTCGATCGCTGGAGATTGCCGACGCTTGTTTCCAGATGAGCCTTTTCCATCTCCAGCCGTTCCAGACGCTTTTCCAACTGGCGCTGTTTCCGGAACAGCTTCTGATGGCTTCTCTCCGACAGCGAGTCAGCGGCCCTGACTGCCTGAACATCACCTTCATCCGCCAGATAAGGCGCCATCACCGAGCGGACGATAAAATCAACCGCGTCATCCTGAATATGAACCCGGTCACCGGCCCAGACCGCCCAGGGGTCAGACAACAGCGCAATTTCAAAACTTGGCAGGTAATCAACATTCTGATGCTTCTCGACAAACGCACCCGCTGCCGCCCGCAGAATCGATTTCGAATGCATATTCGCAACGGAAGCGTCCATCGGCCGGAAGGTCGCCATCATCTCAATCGGTGAGACTGTCAGCAGGATCTGAAAGTCGGGGTGCCCGTGGATATCCAGCAGAGCATAGATTGATTCGAGTGCTTCACAGACATCTTCAGAGCCTAGCAGATGAAACTCGAATCTGTCCGGTTCCTGATCTATCCAGCGCATCTGCGGTGACCAGTTCAGATAGAGACCAAGTTTGCTGTCCCACCAGGCTTCCGCCAGACCAAGGGTCATGATGATCGTCCGGCACCGGGTAATCGACCGGTTACATTCGTTCAGATAGTCCCGGCGCCCCAGCGCCGTCGCGACCGGAAACCGCCGCATCGCATAATGCATATGGGGATCAAAACAAAGACCGCGGCCAACCTTGTAGAGAGCCGCTTCGTAATCAGTCCGGAAATCCGGGTCGAGCGCCCAGCGAAACTCGTTCAGCATCGAAAACGGTGTGTAGCGGTTATCAATGCCCGGCAGAATCGCCAGACGCTCGGCTTCATCATAAATCCGGCGATTGATGACATCGAAGCCCATCATATCCAGATGACGTTCGACGTTACGGGCAAAGCAGGAACCGATCGTGAAAATCGATTCACCTGCACGCAACCGGTGCGAAGTGGACTGCACCGGTGCCAGCATGAACCGGTCCTCGGCCTTCACATCGCCGTCTCTGAGATGGTTCGTGCGACGGCTGTTATGCTTGAAAGTCCGGATGGCGTCAGAGGCGGATTGTTTCAAAATCGGCATGACGCATCCCCGGGTCAGCTATGTTTGTCGGCTTCCGCAAACTTCTTCTTCTGATCGGCTGTCGCTTCCGTCTGGTACTTATCCTTCCAGTCAGCATAAGGCATACCATAGACGATTTCCCGCGCATCGTCGTAAGACAAATCCAGCCCCTTGTCTTCTGCCGCCGCGCGGTACCATTTCGACAGGCAGTTCCGGCAGAAACCCGACAAATTCATCAGATCAATATTCTGCACATCTGTACGTTCACGCAAATGCGCGACAAGGGTGCGAAAGGCTGCGGCTTCAAGTTCAGTCTGTGTCTGTTTATCCATGATCATTTCCCCGGTTATATCAGCGGTAATCCTTTAGGTAATCGCTGCAATGATATCGACAAGATCAGAGCCCGGTCACCGTTTCCGCCATCAGCATATCGACGATGGCCTCAAGTGCCTCCTGGCGACTGGCACCGGCTGCAATGGCGGCATCAAACGTCTCGATCTGGCGATGTGCACTGGTGCCGCGTGTCAGGATATTCCGTGCATTGTTGACTTCCTCAACACAATCCAGCGCTTCAGCATCTTCGCTGATGAGATCGAGGATTTCATCCAGCAGCGCATCATAACCAATGACCGCCCCTGCCCCGAAATCGATCAGGCCCCCGTCAAAGCCGTAACGCTGGGCACGCCAGCGATTCTCTGCCACCAGCATGCCGCTGTAAATACGCCAGCGCTGATTCTGGGTCCGCAGACGGAACAGCATTCGCAACAGACAGACATAAAGTGCAGCAATCGTGATGGTATCTTCGGCCCGCGTCGCAATATCCGACATCCGCATCTCAAGTGTCGGATAGCGGGCAGATGGCCGGATATCCCACCACAGACGGGTCGCATCCTGAATGATCCCCGCACTGACCATCGAATCCACATGCCGCTCATAGGCCGAGAATGAATCAAAACGGTCCGGCAATCCGGTTCGTGGCAATTCCTTGAAGACGCTCAGCCGGTACGACATCAGCCCGGTATTCACCCCGCGCCAGAACGGTGACGAGGTCGACAGGCACAACAGGTGCGGCAGGAAATAACTGACCTGATTCATCAGATCGATCCGCATATCTGCATCTTCGATACCGACATGCACATGCATCCCGCAGATCAGCAGACGCCGGACCACAGTCTGTAATTCTTCCGCCAGCGCGTTATACCGGTCCTTGTCTGCATGTTCCTGGTCTGCCCATTCCGCAAAGGGATGGGTGGAAGCGGCTATGGGGGCCAGACCAAATTCCCCCGCTGTCTCTGCAACACAGGCCCGAAGGCTTTTCAGTTCGGTAGCCGCCTCCTTGATTGTCCGGCAGGGATTGGTCCCGATCTCAATCTGCGACTTCAGAAATTCCGGGCTGACCTCGGCACAGGCCGACGCATTGCAGCGTTCGACCAGGTCGGCCGGCGGGTCTGACGCCAGATTCCGGGTTTCCTTGTCGACCAGCCAGTACTCTTCCTCAATACCGACGCTGAATGCAGGTTCCGCATGTGCCATCAGAAATGCCTTTGCTGATAGAGACCGGGATCAGCCAGAACCGGCCCGAGGGAATCGAGCAGAATCATTGCCCATTTTTTTGCCCCTTCAGGCGTGGACACCAGATCCTGCCGGATCTCGATTCCCACATGAGGCAGATCATTGGAAAATCCGTGGCTGTTGACCGTATAGGCGACGTTACGTCCGCTGTAGGGCACATTATCCCCGACAATCAGCCCGTCGACCTGCGCCAGATTATCCATCAGCGGCTGTGCGATACGGCCATCATGTCCCCACAGAATACATATCTGCCAGGGCCGCCCGACCCCGGTCTCCCGCAGGGCCGGGGTGAAGGTATGAATTGAGACCAGCGCCGGCGGGCTGGCCTGCTGCCAGCGTCCGGTTATCTGGTCCCGGATCGCCTGATGATAAGGCTCCAGAATTTCCTTCTCCCGGAGACGCTTTTCAGCCGGGGACAATCCCTCGTTGCCGGGGATGGCGATAGCGTCACTGATTTCCGGTATTGACGCCGGTGACCCCGGAGGGCGATTGCAGTCGATCACCAGCCGGGAATAGCCGCAAATCACGGCTGCCGCATTCAGTTCGGCAGACAGATGCCGGGCAATGGCTTCCGCACCGATATCCCAGCCGACATGATCTTCAATCACCGAGCGGTCCAGGCCCAGATTGCCCAGACTGGCGGGAATGCGATTACTGGCATGGTCGCAGCACAATACCGTGCGGGACAGCCCGTCAGGATTAACCACGGTAACGGCCGGACCGTCTTCTGCGCCAAGGAGTGATGACCCGATTGCGCTTAGCTGATCGATATTTCCATCCATCTGAAACAGATAACCCGACTAACAGAGAATTGAAAAGCCGAGGAGTGTGGAGACACAACCGGAAGCCGTGTTATATAGCGTCCGCCCCATCGTAAATAACCTCTCCGCCGGACATTCTCCTGCGGGGTACTGACATGAGGAATTCCTATGCGACGTGCGAGAAATACGAAAATCCTTTCTACTCTGGGGCCGGCAACTGCCAATGAAAAAAGTATCCGCGCCCTCTATGAAGCCGGCGCTGATGTCTTCCGGCTGAATTTCTCGCATGGTTCACATGCCGACCACCGGGCGAATGTCGACACGATCCGCCGGATTGAAGCGGAGGTACAGCGACCGATTGCCATTCTGATGGATCTGCAGGGCCCGAAGCTTCGGGTCGGCAAGATAAAGGATGGCAAGGTTACCCTGAAAGAAGGTCAGAAATACCGTTTCGACCTCGACCCGACAGAAGGTGACGACAAACGCGCTCCCCTGCTCCATCCGGAAGTTTTCGCCGTACTCACGAAAGGTTCAATCCTGCTTCTTGATGACGGAAAGCTTCGGGCACGGGTCGACAAGGCCCTTGATGATGGTGCCGAGGTTACGCTCATGAATGGCGGCGTCCTGTCGAACCACAAGGGACTGAATGTGCCGAATGTGGTGCTGCCATTGTCTGCCATGACCCAGAAAGACCGGGATGACCTGCAGTTCGGTCTGGATATCGGCGTCGACTGGGTTGGCCTGTCCTTCGTGCAGCGCCCCGACGATGTTGCTGAACTGCGCAAGCTGGTTGCCGGTCGTGCCGCAATCATGACGAAAATGGAAAAGCCTGCGGCAATGCTGCGACTGGATGAAATTGTCGACCTGTCCGACGCTGTCATGGTTGCCCGGGGTGACCTTGGTGTCGAATGCCCGCCCGAAGATGTGCCGGCTCTGCAGAAAAAGATCGTCCGGGCCTGCCGGGCCAAGGGGCGTCCGGTCGTGGTCGCCACCCAGATGCTTGAATCAATGATCAATTCTCCGGCCCCAACACGGGCCGAAGCCTCGGATGTGGCAACCGCCGTTTATGACGGTGCCGATGCGGTGATGCTTTCTGCCGAAACCGCCGTCGGGGAATACCCGATTCAGGCCGTGGAAATGATGGACCGGATCATCTGCAAGACCGAGAACGATCCCTATTACCGGGATATCCGGTCTCATGAACAGATCGATCTGGAACGTACAGCCGCCGATGCCATAACCGCTGCCGCCCATCAAGTCGCCAATACGATTGATGCCGCTGCGATCGTCACGTTCTCCAGTTCCGGTTCCACCACCCTGCGTGCAGCCCGCGAACGTCCGGAAAAACCGATCCTCGGGTCAACCCCTTATGAGAACATTGCCCGTCGCATGGTGCTGGTATGGGGTGTCCATTCCAAGATCATGCCGGACGTGGACAATATGGCCGATATGGTGAAAAGCGCCTGTGCCGCAGCCCGTGACGAAGGCTTTGCCCGTCCCGGTCAGCGACTTGTCATTACCGCCGGCGTGCCCTTTGGCACCCCCGGTGCAACCAATACCCTGCGCATTGCCTGGGTTGGCGACTGACCTGCCTCATCCGGGGCCTGCCTGACAGGCCCCGGAATAGTCTCAGATACGCTCGCGCTTCTGAGCTTCCCGGAGCATTTCAATATTCTGGCGTGCGCCGGTGGCGTGTGGATTAACCGCGATTGTCTGCTCAAACGCCGCGATGGCCGCATCCTTGCGATCCAGCGCCATATTGATCAGACCAAGACCCGACAGCGCTCCGAAATGCCGGGGCTCCAGTTCCAGTGTCTTCTGAATATCCAGCACCGAGCGGTCATAGTCACCCATCAGGTAGTACAGTGTCGCCCGCTTGTTCCACCCCTCGGCAAACTGATCGTCCAACTCAGTCACCGCATCAAAAGCGGCCAGTGCAACGGGGTAATCTGCTTCATGCATGGCGCGAATACCGCGATCCATCAGCCTGCTGACATCCGGATCGTCATGCTGATGCCAGATCACCCATATCTGATTCTGAAGTATCTGAGCCTGTATGCCCTCAGTCGAGGTGCGCAGCAGCTTGAAAAGACCCGCAAGAGCAGGATCGTCCTGCCCCGCACTCGTGGGCATCAGCGGGGCGCTGACGAGGGCGAAGACCGCAATCCCCCGTATTGCCACCCTGCGAAGTCGATGAAGCATGGCCTGTATCTGTCCCATGACAGAATAGTTGGTCATGACGCTGTAAATCTCCAAGAAGGAAATTCAGCTATTCACGAACTTATGAGTTTTATCCGGCATTGAGCGGATCAGGCCCGCCCGTTCGCCAGTCGAGCAACTGAACCGTATGAACAATGGGGATTTCCGTGCCGGAACCGATCTGGGTCATGCAGCCGATATTACCGGCGGCAATGATGTCTGGATCAGTGCTCTCGATATTTCGTAGCTTGCGTTCCTTCAGCTGCCCGGCGATTTCCGGCTGCATCAGGTTATAGGTACCGGCTGATCCACAGCACAGATGCGCCTCCGGCACGTCCAGTACGGTGAAGCCCGCACGGGTCAGCAGATCCTTCGGCAGCCGGGTAATCTTCTGGCCGTGCTGTAGCGAGCAGGCCGAATGATAGGCAACCCGCATGGGTTCCGGCGAAGCGTCAACTTTCAGGTCAAGCTCGGCCAGAACTTCGGTAATATCACGGGCCAGTCCGGCGATCTGTTCTGCCGGCCCTGCCATCTCCGGGTCTTCGCGAAACATGAAGCCGTAATCCTTGACCGTCGTCCCGCAGCCCGAGGCATTGATGACAATGGCATCAACCCCGTCGCCTTCGATTTCCCGCATCCAGGCTTCGATATTTGCGCGGGCAGATGCATGGCTGTCATCAATCCGGCCCATGTGATGGGTCAGCGCACCGCAACAACCGGCACCACTGGCGATCACCACCTCGCAGCCATGACGGGTCAGCAGGCGTATCGTGGCTTCGTTGATCTCCGGTGCCAGAACCTTCTGCGCACAGCCGGTCATCAGTACCACCCGCTTGATCCGCTCACCTTCCGCGGGAAAGACATTCGGCTGATCGAAAGACGATGGAGACGGAATCGAGCGGGGCGCAATCCTGACCATACTTTTCAGACGCCCCGGCAGGAATCGGGCAAACGGTCTGGCCAGCATTGCCCCGATCAGCGACAGCCGGAACAGGGTCGGATTCGGCAGCGTGAAGGCCAGCAGGTCACGCAGACGCCGCTCCCAGAATGGCCGGCTGTAGGTCTTCTCGATATGCGCCCGGGCATGGTCCACCAGATGCATGTAGTTCACACCGGACGGACAGGTCGTCATGCAGGACAGGCAACTCAGGCAGCGGTCGATATGCTTCACAAAGCGCGGGCTTGCAGGCCGGTCATTCTCCAGCACATCCTTGATCTGGTAAATGCGTCCCCGCGGGCTGTCCAGCTCATCGCCCAGCAACACAAAGGTTGGACAGGTGGCCGTGCAAAACCCGCAATGAACACATTTCCGCAAAATCGAGTCAGCGACCTGGATATCCGGGTCATTGAGTTGGGTAATCGAAAAATTGGTCTGCATCAGACGCCCTCATACATCCGGCCGGGATTCAGAATTCCCTTCGGATCAAACTGCTGTTTCAGACTGGCCGTGATCTTTGCTGCGACACCGGACAAAGGCTCAAACGGCGGGACATTACGGCGTACCGGGTCCGGAGCACGCATCAATGTTGCATGACCTCCGCAACCGGCAACGGCGTCGCGTATAGCCGATGCACCGGCATCACCCGTCGCATCAACCGCCATCCAGACCAGACCACCGGCCCAGTCGAAATAGACTTCGCCCGGACAGGTTTCGCTGATGGCCGCCGCTGCAGTTGGCGGTACAGAGACGCGCCAGATTGCCTTATCGCTGCCAGCGAACCAGCTGGCGTCACGGACTTCGGTCCATAATGTTGCTGAGTTGTGACTGTGAAGTTCTTCCACCTCGCCAAATGTGCCCAGCAGCGCCTTCAGGGCAGCACATCGTGCCAGCACCGAGGGTGCGAAGCCTTCCACGCGTATCGCTGTCACGGCGCCACCGGCGCCGGAAACATAGGATACCCCGCTGCGTGCTGCGACCGTCGCCGGAAGATGAGCTGCCGATGAGACTTCATGCGAGCTTTGTATGGCTGCGGTCATGGCCGCGATACCACCTGCCCTGTCGAGTCCTTTGACAAGAACCGTGTAGGTCTTCTCCGGTGCTGGCAGAACCTTTACCGTGACATCTGTCATCACCGCCAGCGTGCCCCAGCTGCCGGCCATGACTTTCGGCAGATCAAAGCCGGTCACATTTTTCATGACACGGCCACCGGACTTGAAGTTCTCTCCCCGTCCGCTGATGCCGTGAAAACCGAGGAAATGATCCCGGGCAGCACCTGACTTGATCCGCCGGGGACCGGACAGGTTCGCCCCCAGAATACCCCCGATGGTACCGGCAGAGCTGCTGCCGAGCAGCTTGCTGAAATCAGGCGGGTCGAAATCAAGTTGCTGGTTGTTCTCGACCAGCAGCTGATTGATTTCCGCCATTGTGGTGCCTGCACCTGCCGCCAGAATCAGTTCCCCCGGCTCATACAGCGTCACACCGCTCAGCCCGGACAGGTCAAGCCCGTGTCCCGCATCGACGGTACGCCCAACGCTATCCTTGCTGCCTGTGCCGTGCACTGTCAGCGCCTGCTCGTTTGCCAGCGCCCACTGGATCATTTCCAGCACGGTTTCGGCATTCTCCGGTCGTAATGTCTGCATCTTCAGAACCTCGGCAGGTCAGCGAAGGGGATCTTGCCCCCGGTGATATGCAGACGGCCCATTTCGGCGCAACGGTGCAGGGTCGGATAGACTTTGCCCGGATTCAGCAGCCCGTCCGGATCAAACACACATTTCAGACGTTGCTGATGCTTCAGGTCGTCCTCATCAAACATCTCGCCCATCAGGTCACGTTTTTCCACGCCAACCCCATGCTCACCGGTCAGCACCCCGCCGACCCGCACACAAAGCTTGAGAATATCGGCCCCGAAATCCTCTGCCTTCCGCAGGTCATCCGGCTTGTTGGCATCGAACAGGATCAGCGGATGCAGGTTTCCGTCCCCTGCATGAAACACATTGGCGACGCCCAGACCGTATCTCTTCGACATCTCCCCCATCTCGGAGAGCACCCGCGGCAGCTCGGAGCGGGGAATCGTGCCATCCATACAGAAATAATCCGGCGACAGGCGACCGACCGCCGGGAAAGCGGCCTTCCGGCCCGCCCAGAAGGCCATGCGTTCTTCTTCGCTCTCACTGATTCGCACAGAGGAAGCACCACAGCTCTCGGCAATCTCGCGCACCCGCTCGATCAGATAGTCGACTTCAACCTCCGGCCCGTCCAGTTCGACAATCAGCAGGGAGCCGGCATCAGTGGGATAGCCGACATTCACAAAAGCTTCCGCTGCAACAATAGCCGGGTTGTCCATCATCTCCATACCACCGGGGATAATCCCGGCGGATATGATGTCACCGACACATTTTCCGCCTTCACCCACTGTCGGGAAAGCGATCAGCAGGGCGCGGGCGGTTGACGGTTTCTGGAGAATACGGACCGTCACTTCGGTAATGATGCCCAGCAGCCCTTCGGAGCCGGTGATCATGCCGAGGATATCGTAACCGCCCGAATCGAGATGACGGCCACCGACGCGCATCACCTCGCCTTCCATCGTGACAAATTCCAGCCCCAGAAGGTTATTCGCCGTCAGGCCGTATTTCAGGCAATGCACCCCGCCGGAATTTTCCGCGACATTGCCGCCGATCGAACAGGCGATCTGGCTCGACGGGTCCGGTGCATAGTAAAATCCGCGATGTTCCACCGCCTTGGTAAGCGCCAGATTGGTCACGCCAGGCTGGGTTACGACGCAGCGGTTCTCCCAGTCTGTCTCCAGAATCCGGTTGAACTTGCCAAGGCCCAGCGTAATCGCATCAGCCAGCGGCAGCGAGCCGCCGGACAGCGAAGTGCCCGCACCCCGCGGGACAATCTTGACCTTGTGTTCGTTGCAGTAGCGCATGATCCGGGCCACCTGATCGGTGGTCTCCGGCAGCACGACGATCAGAGGCAGTTGCCGATAGGCGCTGAGACCATCGCAATCATAGGCCCGCAGCTCGTCTTCATCGACGATGACCCCTTCTCCCGGCACGATATCGCGCATTGCGGCGATGATCTGATGTCGGCGGTCAAAGATCGACTGATCTGGTTTGGGCATCTGCATGGTCTGTTCTCCCGACGATGGCCTGAAACTGTAGCCATATTTAGACGAGAGAGATAGGCCACGACATTAATGGCCCCACAAACAAAAAACCGCGCCGTAAGGCGCGGTTTCCGTTCTGCGGAAGGATCCAGCAGTTCAGCCCTGACGAGCCTTGAACCGTGGATTGCGCTTATTGATGACATACACCCGACCATGGCGGCGGACGATGCGGCAATTCTTATCTCGCGCTTTCGCAGACTTAAGCGAATTCCGTACTTTCATTGCAAACCCCTGCGTCAAAACGCGGCTGTGTTCGAGAGCGGCGGAAAATAGGGGGTCGGCCTCGGGCTGTCAACGCCCACTTGACGGAAAGTTACATTACTTCCGCAGATGGCTTCATTGCATGATACCGATAGACCCGCAAAGCCCCGCTATCGAGCGCACTGACACGCGCCATCCAGTATTCACATTCCCGGATCATGTTCATCGCGAAACTGCGGTCAACCTTCCCCGGTGTCAGGCTGTCCAGCAGACGAAGCCAGCCAGTCAGCACCATCGAACGGTACTGATCGGTCATATCCTCGGCTACACGGACGTCGAAATCGCGTTCTGCCAGTGCCGCATGGACCTGTTTTGCCGTCCAGAGCGGGTTAACCACCCGGTCAGCGCTCATCCATTTACGTACCGTCTCTCCGGGATCGCCGGGATGCGCCAGAACAAAATCAGTGAACATGAGATGCCCGCCATGCCGGAGCGTCAGATGGCAGGCATCGAATACAGCCCCCTTATCGGCAAATTTGTAAAAAGTCTCGAAAGCATAAACCCCGTTATATTTCCGGGCTTCAAGCCTGATCCGGTCCGGATCGTACCAGCTGACCGGGGCGCGCCGGCCAAGGCCCTGCTTGATTGAAGTTTCCTTGCCGATTTCCGCCAGCGCCTCGCTCGGCTCCATCCCGGTCATCCAGACCCCGAATTCCTTGTTGATGCCGCGTACTGCGCCACCAATTCCAGCCCCGAGATCAAGAAAGCTTTTCTCTGAAGCCGGCATCATCGCCTTTACGAAATCCGTGGCGTAGCTGAGCCCGCCGGGGGTCAGCAAACCATCACCCCAAAGCCGTTCGGCCATATCCAGACGCCACTCGGGCCAGCGATCATCAAGGTCCGCGACGGAAGGAAATTCAGGTGCAGGCATCGGCAGATACCCGGCAGCCCGGGCCGCCTCGTCATGTTCCGACACTTCCGGCGGACGGTTCTTCGGCGTAAAAACCTCGACCGGCTGTCCGTTTTGCCAGACCGGATCCTGCTCTTCACCTTCCCACCAGGCGCGAAGCCGATCAACAAATCCTGGTCCATCACCTGACAGTTCCATCTGGAGTCGTAACCTTTCCTCTTCTGTCACCGTGTTTCAGGGTAACCCGACCTGCCGGATCATCTTTCCGCACGATTACGGAATCAATAGGGATGATCCACAATCTGCCTTGCAGGCTTGCAGGCCATCATCCGCTCATGCATGGTTTACGAGGTCGATCCCGACCCGCAACCGGATATATATCTTGTCACAGACTGAACCGAATAAGCGCGGATTTTCCGGCGCGGCCAAAGGCGCGCTGTTGATGATCGTGGCGACATTGTTTTTCGCCAGCATGCATACTTCTATCAAATATGTCGGTGAAATGGGAATCCATCCCTTTCAGATTGCCTTTTTCCGTAATCTTTTCGGCATGCTGATCATCATCCCCTGGATTATTCGCTTTGGCCTGCTGCCCTTCAAAACCGAACGGGCCGGGTTGCACGGGCTGCGCGCGATCATCAATGCAGCAGCCATGCTCTGTTTTTTTACCGCCCTGACCATCACACCAGTAACGGAAGTCACCGCACTCGGCTTCTCTGTCCCGATCTTTGCGACAATTCTCGCAACGATCATTTTCGGTGAAAAGGTTGGTATCCGGCGCTGGTCAGCAACCATCGTCGGGTTTCTCGGTGTGCTGCTGATCCTTCGCCCCGGCTTTCAGGAAATCGGCCTGGGTCAGTCGCTGGTCATCTTTGCCTCCCTGGTATGGTCGGCCGCACTGATGGTCATCAAGGTTCTGGGCAAAACCGAATCCAGCGTCACCATCACAGCCTACATGTCTTTGTTCATGACGCCCCTGACCCTTATCCCGGCGCTGTTTGTCTGGGTCGCACCGGAACCGCATCATTACATCTGGTTTATCGGGATCGGGCTCTGTGGCGGGGCCGGACAAATGCTGATGGCTGAAGCCCTCAAATCTGCATCGACCAGCGTCGTCATGCCTTTCGACTTCTTCAAACTGATCTGGGTCGCTGCAATTGCCTTTGTCGTGTTCGGCGAAATCGCCGACGTCTTTACATGGGCGGGCGGGATGATCATCTTTGCTTCGACGGCCTATATTACCTATCGCGAACGCAGGCAGGAACAGGTCATAGCGCCAAAGGCTGACCTGTCCTGAACCGGGAAGCAGAATGAATCGAAAACAACGCAGAGCACTGGAGAAAAAAGGCGGTAGCCCCACCGCCCGGCAACCGGGACAGTTTACCCCCGGCAGCACCGGTGGAACCCTGTCACATCTGCTGGCCGGCACACCGTCAAACACAGGCCCGTCGATTGCCGAAGCCATGGCCCGGGGCTATGCGCTTTATCGTGAAGGGCGGCGTGGCGCTGCAGAAAAACTGTTCGACCAGATTCTTGCCCGGCAGCCGGAAAATGCAGAATCACTGCATATGAAAGGCGTCCTTCGGTATCTCGAAAATGACTTTAACAATGCCGTTCAGTTTATTGAAAAAGCCGAACAATTACAGATTAAAAAAGACCCGAACATTCCTAACAACCTTGGCCTTGCACTGGTTGGCATGAAGAATTTCCGGGAGGCAAGGCATGCCTTCGACCGGGCCCTTTCCCTTGCACCGGACTTTGCCCAGGCCTGGCATAACAAGGCAGCCGCCCTGATCCCCGACGAACGGTATGAAGATGCCATCACGGCCCTCAAGAAAGCGGCCGGACTGCTGCCCGATCACCCGGAAACAGAAGCTGCCCTGGGCGATATCCTGCTCCGTCTGGGACAGCAACAGACCGCAGAGATCCATTTGCGCCGGGCGCTGGAACTGAAACCATCGCTGACAGAAGCACGGGCCAACCTTGCCGCCTGCCTGATCGAACAGATCCGGCTTGATGAGGCTGTTGGCGAGCTGGCAAAAATTATCGCAGCCGAACCTGCACATGCAAAAAGCTGGTTCATGCGCGGCACGGCCGAGGCTCTGGCAGGTCGTAAGGATGACTCGACCAACGCCTTTCAGATGGCGCGCGAACTCCAGGTTCAGGAGTTTGAGCAAAGAGGGTTTCAGCGCGAGAAGGTCTATATTCAGCTTTCCCGCCGCTGCAATCTGCGCTGTACCATGTGCGGCCATCACATATGGGAATCAAATGAAGGCTTCATGACTATGGAGCTGTTCGAGCACGCGCTTGATGAATGCGCGGCAAACGGGCTGTTCGACATTGTGATCCTTGCGGCACAGGGTGAGCCTTTCCTGCATCCGAAGATCTTCGAATTCCTCGAATATGCTGTCGGTCGCGGCTTTCATGTCGGTATCGTCTCAAACGGCACGCCCTTCACGGAAGAGCGTGCCGACCGGCTTGCCGGTACCGGTATCGATTTCATGCAGTTTTCCTTCGCCGGCTGGGACAAGGAGAGCTATGAGACGACCTATGTCGGCGGCAAGTTCGAACAGGTTACCCGGAATCTGCGTCACATCGCCGATGCACTGCAGAAGAAACGTTCCCGAACCCAGCTCACTGTCAAGGCCGTCACCTCCACTGACTCTTCAGACTTTGTCCGCAAGACACAGGAATTTCTCGATAGTCTTGGTGACTTTCGCGTACTTCCGGTCACACCGAACAATTTCGGCGGGACCATGAAAATCGGCAAATATGATGAGGAAACGGAACTCTACAGCTATCGCGACGTGAAACATTCGTCGCTTTCAGTCTGCAAGATCCTGACCCAGTCCGTCGGTATCTATTTCGATGGCCGGGTCACCGCCTGTGGCTGTTACGACGCCAACGGGCAATTGGAGATCGGCAATATCACGCAGGAAAGCCTGAAAGACATCATGCAGGGGAAGAAGTTCCGGCGCATCCTCAAGGCATTCGAGAAAGGCTCCGTCGGGCATATCCCGCTCTGCAACAAGTGCGATGACCCTTACGGCACGGCAAACTTCTGACGCGTGACACGGGCGGCAGCGAAGGAAATTATTTGGTTCTTCCCGGTAGTCTCCTGCCCCGATACCGCTATCAATGGAGATACTGAATGTCAGATGGACTGAATCAGGAACTGCGTGCGAATACATTGCTGTTTGTCTCCTCCAAATTCATGACCGCTTCCGGGATTGCCGGACTGGACGCAGGCAGTGCCCCGTTCAACCTGCACAAGCATACAATCGACGGAAATGTCGTCGCCCGCCTCGCTCCCTGGAGCGCCAATGCCGGCGAATTGCCGCTGCTGGGCTACTGGGTGCCACAGGGCGGGTCCTGTCTGGTTCCCGTGGATCCGGGTGCCCGGATCTTCGTCTTCACGCCGGATTTCAGTGGTTGTCACATCCGTGTCGACCAGATCGATGCCGGAAGCTACCGTGTCTATCATGTCCAGGGCGGCGGAAATTATATGCAGACGGAATATCAAAAGGGTCCTCATGACCACGGCCTAGGACTCGCCGGACAGTTGGATTTCAAGGATTACGGAACGGCACAGTTGCCCCGTGCGTTCGCTTTCCTGAAATTCGAAAATACCGAGTGGAAAATTTACTATCAGAGCCAGAACGGTGTCGGACTCGGATTTGCGGAGGGCGTGTTACGCGCCATCGGGCAGCAGACTGTGCGCGGTGGCGGCATCAAGAATGTGGCAAAGCTAAATGCCTGAACTGTCAGGTCCGGCATTGATCAGGGCGTCGATCTCTGCCTGGGTATTCGGCGGCGCCGCACCGTTGATAATCGACGCAATCTTCTCAAGCAGTCGCTTGATCAGGGTCAGTCGCTCATTGACCAGCAGGCGCAGATGCTCTGGCGGAAGGTCAGCCGGTGCGGCACTGATATCCTCGATGGCCTCAAGGATATATTTATCGACCCGCGCGACCAGTTGTTCAAACGGACCGATGACGATTTTCGGTGCGTTTTCATAGGCCCAGACAGCCAGTTGCCGGTCAGAGAAATTGCTGTCGTTAAAATGGTCGCAATAGCTCTTAGGCTGCCAGTCTCTGGCATCCTCAAGGATTTCAGGCATGTCCGGTGCCATTTCCAGCAACATGACCACCTCGTTAAAATGATTGAGGTAATCTGTCGCCAGCAACGACGTCCGGTTGATGTTCTTCCCTTCCACCAGACGCCGGTAGGTTCTGGTAAAGCGGAAGTCCCCGGGTTTCATGAGGAGACCATAGAATGAGGCAGCATTCCCCGCCATTGTGGAAAACCGTTCATCACGAACCGCATCATGGAAACGTCTGATATGAGTCTTTGTTCTGGCTGCAGCGATAGATTAGGTTCTTCTCAAAGGATATAATGACCGTACAAAAGGGAGGTTACCGAATGAAAATTACCAGCGTAAAGCCACTGCATATTGGCCAGTTCATGTTCGTCCGCATCGATACCGACGCAGGTATCCATGGTGTTGGCGAGGCCGGGGCCTGGGGACAGACAGAAGCATCAGGCGCCGCAATCGCCCGCTTTGCCGAATATCTTGTTGGCAAGGACCCGCGCGCTATCGAGCATCACTGGAACGTCATGCATCGTTTCAGCTATTTTCAGGGACTGGCCATCAATGCCGGCATTTCGGCAATCGACATTGCCCTCTGGGACATCAAGGGCAAGGCGCTGAATGCGCCGGTTTACGAGCTGCTTGGCGGACCAACCCGCGACAAGGTCCGGGTTTATGGCCATGTCTATGGTGAAACCATTGATGACGTGCTGTCCGAATGTGTCCGCAGAAAAGAGGCCGGTTTCACGGCACTTGGTCACCTCAATCCGTTTCTCGATGAAAAAGAAGACGCGACTTATTTCAAATCACATATCACCAAGATGCGGGACGCCATCGACAATGTCCGGCGGATGCGCGAAGCGGTCGGTGATGATGTGGATCTCTGCATCGAACTGCATCGCCGCCTGACCCCGGCTGAAGCCGTCGTCTTTGCCCGCGGTGTCGAGGAATTCACGCCGATGTTTCTCGAAGACCCGATCCGTCCGGAAGGCCCTGACGGAATGGTCCGGGTGGCTGACAAAATTCATATTCCCATTGCCACAGGTGAACGTTTCTCGACGATCTATGAATTCCAGGCGCTGATCGCCAGGGGTGGTGTTGAATATGCCCGCGTTGATCTCTGCCTCTGCGGCGGCATCACCGGTGCCCGCAAGGTTGCGGCACTTGCCGAAGCCTTCCATGTGCAGGTTATCCCGCATAATCCGCTGTCACCGATTGGCCTTGCTGCCTGTCTGCAACTCGATGCATCAATTCCGAATTTCGCCATCCAGGAATATGCAACCGGGTTTGAGGCCGGCATCATGAAGTCAGGGGACACCCATCTCGGGGCCGACATTGTCGATGATCTGCCGGTGCCGGAGAATGGTTTCGTTTCCATTCCGGACCGTCCGGGAATTGGCATTGATCTGGTGGAAGACGCAGAAACCCGTCGTCCTCCCTACGTGAAGCCTATCGTGATGCGGCCGCATCGCGACGGCTTTGTTGTCGATCAGTAAGCAACACTGAACAGCCGCTCCTCATTCCGGGGGGCGGCGTTCATCTCACCCCGGAGATATCTACATCCAGGTTCCGGCCGTCATATAGACGCGACCGCCGGTCCCGATCTTGAAGCGGGCAATTCCCGGCTCGCGCCAGGTATCAATTCCCCCCATATCAAGACTGGTAAAACCGTCTTCTGACAGCTTCAGCATCCCGCGCCACAGAGCCAGATTCTGTGAATTAACCGCCCTGCCGGCTTTCGCGGTCCAGCCCATATAATAAGTTGCTGTCTGGCCATGCCCCAGAAACAGGGCCCCGGACAGAACATCACTCCCCCGGGAGACTGTGACCGCCAGCAGGTCACGCTGGCGACGGACCAGCTGATGGAACGCCGTTGCAGTGGCCCCGGACGGACCGGAGAACCGGCGCTTGCGGCGCATCGCATCATAATGACGGACCGCCTTTTCAACGGCCTTTCCACCACGCGCAAACTTCACCTTCAGCCCGGATTTCTCAGCCTGGGACAGGGCGTTCCGCCACTTCCCGTCCAGTCCGGCCCGCATCTGAACCGTTGATGCCGTCAGGTCGACCAGAACCGTCGGGTATCCGGTGACGACCTGTCGCACACCCAGTTGCCGCAGCAGACTTTGAGCCTCCGGAGTATCCGGCAACTCCGGCATCCAGCGGGGAAACTGCACAAAGCCCCGCCGCCACTGCTGCCTGACCAGCGAGAGTGCAGCCTGTTTCTCATCCTCACTGGTCTCCGGCAGAAATACCGGGCCGCGCAGAATTTCCGGGATGGCAATACAGCCAAAAAATTTATGGATAAAAACCTGCACCAGACCAACCGGGGCCTCACCGGACATGATCAGCCCCCGCGTCACGGACCGGCCAGCCGCCAGCCGGACAGCCTCGCCATATGTCCAGCTCTGCTCCAGAACACTGTCCGGGATGGCATCGAACAGACGTTCCCATGCCGCCTGCCCGATGGCATCGAGTTCAAGCCTGACGGAGGCAGGATGGACAGCACCGCCACTCATGCGATACTGCTCCCGACATGTCGCGCAAACAGACCAAAGCCATCAATGGGGTCATCGCCCCCGGCCCCAGATTCACCCGTTGGGCGCTCTGGTATTTCACACTGCATGTGGCGATTCCCGTGATGTCCGTCGCCAGCCTGCTGGATATCGGTCTCTGGTATCTCTCCCGCTCCGCAGGAACGGGATGTTACGCCCTGCTTTGTTTTTTCCTGTAGCGGTCAACGCAGGCCGTCTTCACCAATAATATCCTCAACCTCAAGGCCCCCAACTCTCGGATGCGGGCGACCACCTGTGGTCATGGCCAGCCAGAATACGATTTCATCCGGTTTCGGGCCATCCGGCACCCCGACCTCAATCGCATCGAAATGACTGCGGACATAGCAGGCATCCTTATGATGCAGCGGAATATCAATCCGTACACCGGCGCCACCCATTTTGACCGACGACGGCACCAGCGACTTGGCGCTCCCCAGCAATTCACGCATGCCGTAGCCACCCGGCACATGCCAGAGCGCACAATGCTCCAGCTCACCGTTCACGCCAACAACCGCGGCCTTGCCATAGCTTTCAATGGCCGAGACATCACCGCCGAGAGCACTGACCAGCCGTTCCGACATTTCAAGGCCGAGCGGGTTCAGTGCCCCCATCATGCCCGTTATGTCCTCGACATACTCACCTGCGAACGGGTTCGCCAGAACCGCGCCTATGGCACCCTTGAGGATCGGGTCATCCCGTTCCGGACCCCCGTCATGGTTGATTTCCTCAACCGTCAGCAGAATTTTTCGGACATTGATCAGGTCACTGGACGTCATGCAGGGGTTCCTTCCAAAATTGCCTAAAAAATATGCCACAATTATGTGTTCACTGAACATGATATTTATTTAGAACTTTGCCCCAAATGTACTACATTTGAGACGATGTCCCGGTTCAGGAGCGTTGGAACCTGCCCGGAGGCAGCATTTCGCCATGATTGTGACATAAAACGCTGCACGATCTGCGCGATCCGGGGAGGTAAACCGCTGCCATGAACATTATCCGTCTGGCTATCAAGCAACCCACGGCGATGGTTGCCATTGTCGCCATGATTGTCCTGTTCGGCTTTGTCGCTCTCAGGACCATTCCGATCCAGCTGACCCCGGATGTCCAGCAGCCTGTCCTTCAGGTCACGGTCAACTGGCCAGGCGCTGCCCCTGCTGATGTCGAGAACGAGGTCACGTCCCGTCTTGAAGAAGAACTGGGTGGCCTTGAGGGCCTGACGGATATGGAAAGCCAGTCACAGCAGGGGCGCTCCCGCGTGACACTGGTGTTCTCTGTTACACAGGACATGGATAAGGCCTTTGTGCTGGTATCCAACCGTCTGATCGGCATTTCCGGCCTGCCTGCCGAGGCAGATCCGCCCTCAATCCGGACATCGGGGTCAGAGGACAATCCGATTGCCCGCATCGCCATTCAGCAACTCCCCGGTAACACACAGAATATCGAGAATTACGGCGACTTTATCGAAGATGTCATCATGGACCGGTTGCAGCGCATTCAGGGCGTCAGCCAGGTCTATCCCTGGGGCGGGACCGAACGCGAACTGCGGATTATAATCGATCCGGAAGCCATGGCGCGTTTCGGACTGACCGTGCCAAACGTCCTGAATGCCCTGCGCGGTGCCAACGCGTCGGTTTCCGCCGGATCCGTGGACGAAGGCAAACGCCGCTATATCGTTCGGACGGAATCAGAGACAACAACGGTCGAGCGGGTCAATCAGGTTGTTCTTCGGACCCAGCAGGACCGGAATCTCGGCGGGCTGAGCCGGGTGACGGTCGCCGATATCGGAAAAGTCGAATTCTCCTACAAGGAATCGACGAGCCAGCGTCGCTATCTCGGCAATGAAACTGTCGCCATCAACGTTGTGCGCGAACGTGGCGCCAATGTCATCGAGACCATGCGCGAGGTCCGTGCTGCCGTCGCCGAAATGAATGCCGGTATTGCAAAGCGGACCGGTCTCGAAATGACCATGATCTATGACGACACTACCTACATCGATCAGGCCATTGAACTCGTCACCGGCAATATCTGGCTTGGCGGTGCGCTGGCCGCGATGGTTTTGATGACCTTCCTGCGCTCCATAAGGGCGACACTGGTTGTCAGCCTGGCCATTCCGGTTTCCGTCATCGGCACGTTCGTCGCAATGTCAGCACTTGGCCTTTCCATCAATGTGATTTCACTCGCCGGGATTGCCTTTGCCGTGGGGATGGTTGTCGACGCAGCCATCGTCGTGCTTGAGAATATCTACCGGCACCGGCAGGAAGGCAAAAGCGCCCCCGAGGCCGCCTATATCGGTGCCAAACAGGTCTGGGGAGCCGTCTTCGCATCGGCGCTGACAACCGTTGTCGTCTTCATTCCTATCCTGCTGCTGGAGCTTACTGCCGGTCAGCTGTTCCGTGATATCGCCGTTGCGATTTCCGTATCGGTGCTGCTGTCACTGCTGGTTGCCATTACGGTCATTCCCGCCCTGTCCAGCCGCCTGCTGGCGAATTCCGGCAGCCTGTCCGGCAAACGGCTGAACCTGCCGGGCATTGATCATTTTGCCCGCTTTTTCGTTGCCTCGCTCAACCGCTATACAGGCTTTGTTTCCCGCCAGAAGCTGGCAGCCATCGCTGTTGTCACGGTCGTCGTCATAGGTGCCGGCAGCGCCACCTATATCTTCCTGCCACAGCTGGATTACCTGCCGGACGGCAACCGCAACTTCGTGATCGGTCGTGTCCAGCCACCGCCCGGCTATAACCTTGATGCCTCCACACGGGTCGCGGAAGAAATCGAGAAGTCGGTAAAATCGCTCTGGGCATCTGAAACCGGTCCGGCCTCCGAACCCGGCAGCCCGCCGAAAATCGAACATTTCTTTGTCGTCTCGTTCCGGGATCAGACTTTCGTTGGTGCAACCGCTGTCGAAGGCAATCGTGTCGGTGAACTTATTCCACTGCTTCGCCAGCCCGTATTCCGGGAGCCGGGCAGCCGCGGATTCATCACGCAGGCGTCTCTCTTCGGCCGGGGCATTGGCGGATCACGTTCGATCGAACTGGATATCACCGGCGAGAATCTCGAAGAACTCATCGCCTATGGACAGCGTGCCGATGAACTGATTGCGAAAATTCTGCCGCGTAAAGACGGTACACAGGTGCGCCCGCTTCCCGGCCTTGAACTGGGGGCCCCGGAAATCCGGGTCATTCCCAACCTTACCCGTGTCTCCGAAGCCGATATGACCGCGCGCGACCTGGCCACTACTGTCGATGCCTTCAATGACGGGGTCCGGATTACCGAAATCACCATTGGAGGCCGGCGCATGGACCTCATGCTGCAGGGGCCGGTGTCCAATGTTACCCAGACTCAGGGCATCAGTAATCTGCCTGTCGTCACCCCCTCCGGCGATATCGTCCCCGTCAGTTCGCTGGCAGAAGTCAGCATGACCGCCGGGCCAACCGAAATCCGCCATAAGGACCGGGCACGGGCAATCACCCTGCAAATTCGTCCCGACAACAAGATACCCCTGGAAACCGCCGTCGAGATGATCCGCACGGAAGTCATCGACAAGATGCGTGCCGAAGGTCTGCCGGACGACGTCAAGCTCCAGCTCTCCGGTGCGGCTGATGATCTGTCGGCAACCTGGCAGGCCCTGCAATACAGCCTCCTTGTCGCCATCATCATTGTTTATCTGGTAATCGCGATTCTGTTCGAAAGCTTCGTCTATCCGCTGATCATCATGCTGTCTGTTCCGCTGGCAACAGCCGGTGGCATCGGCGGGCTGGCTTTGCTGAACATCGGGGGTTATCAGGCACTCGACATGCTGACCATGCTGGGGTTTGTGATTCTGATCGGTATCGTGGTGAACAATGCCATTCTGCTGGTCGACCACAGCCTGTATCTGTTCCGGGAAACCGGGCTGAAAGCGGCCGATGCCATCTGTATGGCAACCCGCCAGCGGGTACGGCCAATCTTCATGTCCTCGCTGACCAGTATCTTCGGTCTGCTGCCGCTGGTCTTCATGCCGGGTGCCGGATCAGAACTGTATCGTGGCCTGGGTTCTGTAGTGCTCGGCGGCCTTACCCTGTCTGCCTTCCTCACCCTGCTGGTCATTCCGCCACTGATGTCACTGTTCATGCGTGAGTCATCCACCTCACCAGCTGTCACAGCCCTGCCGGAAGGCGCAGGCGCCGACGATTAACCTGACAGGCTGCTTGTTTTCAGTCTGACCAGCAGAACCGGCCCGGTGCCGGGCTATAACTGATAGCCCGGCACCGGATGGTGCAGCATCACATCTGACTACAGTGAACAGCCACCACCCTGTCATAAAACCGTCAATAGTATCATGTTTTCTGGCTGCACATTCCTGAACATGAAAGCAGACACAAACTGATGCGTACCATATTTACCGGACTCTGCGGTCTGATACTGTCCACCGGCGCGGCCTCCGCCCTCGATCTTACAGAGATCGGTTCAACACAGGTTGGTGTTGGCGAAGGTTATGCCGAAATGCTGCGATACCAGCCCGCAACCGGCATGATCATCGTGACATCATCCGCCAACGGGCAGCTTTCCCGGATCGACATTTCCAACCCGGCCCATCCGGTGAAAGCATCCCCGCTGGACCTGGACGGAGGTGAAGTCACTGCCGTTGCCGTCCATCGCGATCTGATTGCCGCCAGCGTACCCGGCAAAGCAGCAGGAGATGCCGGGCGTATCGTTCTGTTCGGCAGGGACGGTCAGCCTATGGCCGCAGTTGAAACCGGCCCCCTGCCCGACAATCTTGCTTTCTCATCAGACGGGCGCTTTGTCATCTCAGCCAATGAGGGACAGCCCTCGAAAGACTATAAGACAGACCCGCCCGGCGGCTTCACAATCCTCGATCTGAGCGACGGGGCCGACAGACCGCGCGTCAGCCATGTCTCGCTCTATGGCAGCCATATGCCCACGGGCGCCCGTATTGTAAAACCCGGCGCCAGCTTCGCCAGCGATGCCGAACCGGAATATGTCACCGTCGACAGCAACAACCGGACAGCCTATGCAACTCTTCAGGAAAATAATGCACTCGCTGTGATTGACCTGCCGACCGCCTCGATCACCGGCCTTTATGGTTTCGGGTTCAAGAACATCAGCCATCAGGCACATGACATGTCGGATAAAGACGATGGTGTGAATATGCGAAGCTGGCCGGTCCGCCTGATGTATCAGCCCGATGCTATCCAGTCCTATCGGGTGGGTGGCCAAACCTATCTGGTGACCGCCAATGAAGGCGACTCAAAAGACTATGACGGTTTCTCTGAAGAAACCCGTGTTGCAAAACTGAAACTGGACCCGACAGCCTTCCCTGACGCTGCAACCCTTCAGCAACCGGCGAATCTGGGCCGGATGAAAACCACGATGACCCTCGGCGATACCGACGGCGACGGCGATCATGACCAGATTTATGGTTATGGCGGCCGTTCTTTCTCGATCTGGACGACAAACGGTGAACTGCTGTTCGACAGCGGCAATGCCTTTGAAGCCATCATCGCCGGACGTAACCCGGAATTGTTCAATGCCAATGGTGAAGCTGCTGAACAGGATCAGCGTTCCGACGACAAGGGACCAGAACCGGAAGCCCTGACATTGGGTGCCATTGACGGACGTCACTACGCCTTCATCGGCATGGAACGCAACAACGCCATCTTTGCCTATGACATCACCAACCCGGCCAATCCGAAGTTTGCCGGTTATCTGATGCCGGACACCCGCCACAACTCACCGGAAGGTCTCGATTTTATCCCGGCATCGGAAAGCCCGAACGGCAAACCCCTGCTGATCGCAGCCTTTGAGGTCAGCGGTACGGTCGCCATCTTTGAACTGAAGCCCTGATCTCAGACCAGCATTGAAACGGGTGCAGACAACCCTTTTGTACCGCAGTCCCGGCAAACCTGCAGGCCATCCCGGCTTGCAGGTTTATCCGCAGTTCATTACCACGGGTGAATCTTTCCGGCAGTCTGGATCACCCGCATATGATACGCCGCATTCTCAAGGCCTGGCTGACCTATCTTCCCCTTGATCTGACCCGCCCCGTCCGCGACCAGTTACAGCGCCCGGAACTGTCCGGCATGCCGGTCTGCCCGGTTGATGAAGGGGATCTGCTGTTCCAGCTTGTTCGCAACAATGATTGCCAGAGCTGTCTGGAAACCGGTTTTGGCACCGGCTCAACCGCGCTTTACATGCTTTCTGCCCAGAGCACTCCGGAAGCCACCGTCACCTCAATTGACTGGTCGCCGAAAGCCTTCAACCAGTTGGGCCGCGACACCATCGACCAGTCCGGCATGGCCGGGCGTCATACCCATATTGAAAACGTCTCCCAGAAGGCACTGGCGGAGCTGATGCTGGCAGACCGACGATTCGATTTCATTCTGTTCGACGGCTGGCGCAGAACTGACCATCTGCTCTACGAGACTTATCTGATGGACCAGTTGCTGGCCGTCGGCGGTATTTTCTTTATGGATGACGCCGTCCGTCCCGCCTACCGGCAGGCCGCTGCACTGGTTACCGACATCTATGGCTATCAGGAAATTGACTATGCAGCCTATGGCCTCGGCTGGAAAAACCGCCTTTACCACATTCTCACCCGCCGCCACCTCACCCGCCCCTTCCGGGCCTTCCGGAAACTGACGGATATGCCCGACAGCTTCCACGAATAAAGGCCAGAACGGCGAAAACCCCGGCGTTTCCGCCGGGGTTTTCATGGTGGGCACGACTGGGATTGAACCAGTGACCCCCTCGATGTCAACGAGGTGCTCTCCCGCTGAGCTACGCGCCCTTGCCTTGAGACGATAGTCTGTCGTCGTCGGGAAGCGGGCTTTTACCGGTTCAGGCGGACCATTGCAAGAGCCAGATGATCACCAGTTCTGACATTCTCGCCGGCTCTGGTCGTAACTGGCCGGTGTATCAATAGCGGCATTCTGGGTCCGGCGGTAATCCGACATCTGTTTGATATAGGGGCGCATCATCTCCGTAACCACGCGACCCAGCGCCTGCCGGGCCTGATTCTGGGTTGCCCCGGCGGCGGCACCGCGCAAGCGCAGCCCCCGTTGCAGGGCAGCCCGCATTTCCTCGGCCACCAGATCAACCGATTCCCGCAGAATTTCCACATGCCGGTTTTCGTGATCCAGGATGACCGAATATTCACAGGACCGGGACACATATTTACGGTCAATCAGCACCGTGATCCGGTCATAACCAACAGACAGATTCACCTGACGGGCCCGGAAACACCATTTGCCGTCCACTTTCCCCATCGCACCGGTAAAGGTGAAGCGTGTAGCGAATTTGTAGGACGTCAGACCCGCCGTTGATTGTTTCGGCATGTCCGGCCGTGCCGAATGGGCCTGTGCCCGGGCAGACAGGACGGCGCGGGATTTGCTGCGGTCATAAACCACCTGCGGAAACGGCGTATCAAGCGTGACCACCGGGGTCACATCCACACGGCAGGCTGCCACTGCGAGACCCGGCGCGATCAGAAAAATAACAAGGAACAGAGCGAGACGACTGATATGACAGAACATGCCGTCAGGTTATCTGTCCCCGGCCCGGAGCGCCACAGGTCGCATGGTGAATTTCCCATTAACCATTGATTCAACTGTCAGGGTTAAAACTACTGATGTTAGCCGGCCTGACCGGCGCTTCTGTCATTGGGGACCCGTGATGAAACAGACCAGTCTGAAAATCGAAGCAGGCGCCAAAGCCATCATTGGTGGCATGGTTGTCGAAAACACTTCCGGAAGCAGCGTCGAGCTGCTGGTGCATGGTGATGGGCCGGTGCTGGAAAGCAACGAAATCATCAATGCCAAGGACGCCGACACACCGTCGCTGAAACTCTATTATGTGGTGATGAACATGTATGTCGCGCCGGAGAAGGCTTTCTCTGACTGGAACAAGACATTCCTGCAGCTGTCCCGCGATATCGTCTCCAGCGCCCCTTCCACATCGATCATCATTTCTGAAGTTGGCAATCTGGTTGCTGCCGGCAAGTTTGATGAAGCGATGAAGAAATGCATGTATCTGCTGGCCTATGAAGACCATCTGAGCAAGTACACCGCCCGCACATGACCCCGTCGATTGCGTCAGGCAACCGCCCCTCTATGGTCGGGCCTGACGCTTAATCCCGATGTCGGTCGTGTTTGGTAAATTCCGTGTCGCATTGATGCCCGTCTGAAGGGTCGCGTGACGCGTATATCCTGTTCTCATGACATAGCCTGTCCCCAGGGAGGTTCGGCATGAGCGACGGTATCGAAGACGATCTCATTCTCGCGGATCTGAATGACGAAGAACTCGTCGAACAGATGCATGATGACCTCTATGACGGCATGGCCGACGAGGTTGTCGAAGGTGTCCATATCCTGCTGGACCGCGGCTGGACTCCCTATGATGTACTGACCAAGGCACTGGTCGAGGGTATGCGGATCGTCGGTATCGATTTCCGCGATGGTATCCTGTTCGTCCCGGAAGTCCTCAACGCCGCCAATTCCATGAAAGCCGGAATGTTCGTGCTGCGACCGCTACTGGCGGAAACAGGCGCACCGAAGATGGGCAAGATGGTCATCGGCACCGTGAAAGGCGACATTCATGATATCGGCAAGAATCTTGTCGGCATGATGATGGAAGGCGCCGGCTTCGATGTCATTGATATCGGCATCAACAATCCTGTCGAAAACTACCTTGCCGCGCTGGAGGAACATCAGCCGGACATCCTCGGTATGTCCGCCCTGCTGACCACCACCATGCCCTACATGAAAGTGGTGATCGACACGCTGGTCGAGAAAGGTCTGCGCGACAAATATATCGTTCTGGTTGGCGGTGCCCCCCTGAACGAGGAATTTGCTGAAGCTGTGGGTGCCGACGCCTATTGCCGGGACGCGGCAGTCGCCGTTGAAACTGCGGCCGATCTTATCAAACGAAAACACAACCAGCTGGCGCGCGGCTGAGCCGGACAGGGGCTGACCGCCATGTCCGGACCGCTGGAGGAATTCGACGCCGTCACCGGAGACGATGCCTCGACACTGATTATCGCCTGTGGCGCACTGGCGCGTGAAACCCTTGCTGTTATCAGGGCGGGTGGCTGGTCGCATCTGGATGTCACCTGCATTGCCGCCGAACTGCACAACCGTCCGCAACTGATACCGGCCGCAGTAGAACGCAAAATTCTGGCTGCCCGGGGAAAATATCGCCGGATATTCGCCGCTCTGGCAGACTGTGGCACCGGTGGCGCACTGGACCGGGTTCTTGAGCAGTATGACGTGCCCCGGATCGACGGACCCCACTGCTATCAGTTCTATGCCACTGAACCGGTCTTCACCGCGCTCAGCGATGACGCGCCGGGCACCCTGTACCTGACCGATTTTCTCGCCCGGCATTTCGAGGCCGTGGTCTGGCGCGGGCTCGGTCTGGACCGGTTTCCGCATCTCCTTGAAAGCTATTTCGGCAATTACACCCGTGTCGTCTATCTGGCCCAGACAGAGGATGACGATCTCGATCAGCGCGCCAGAGCAGCTGCCGGCCGGCTGGGACTGGATTACCAGCGGGTCCGGACCGGTATGGGTGATCTGGAACATTTCATCCGGGAGGCGGCCTCTGCGGCCCCCGACAGCACCACACAGAACTGAACGGACAACAGATATGACCGAAACCCGCATCTCATCCGCCTCGAAAGAGATCATCATCGGCTTCGACCACCCGTTCTGCGTAATCGGTGAACGGATCAACCCGACAAACCGCAAACGCCTTTCCGAAGAGATGAAGGGTGGCGATTACAGCCGTGTCGAAATCGAAGCCATCGCACAGGTCGAAGCCGGGGCCACCATGCTCGACGTGAATGCCGGTATCCCGCTGGCGGACGAGCCGAAAATTCTGGCGGACTGCATCAAACTGATCCAGTCGATCACCAATGTCCCCCTGTCGATCGACTCCTCGATCGTTGATGCGCTTGAGGCAGGGCTGTCGGTCTATCAGGGCAAGCCGCTGGTCAATTCCGTGACCGGCGAAGATGAAGTGCTGGAGCGGGTGCTGCCGCTGGTCAAAAAATACGGGGCGGCTGTCGTCGCGATTTCAAATGACGAGACCGGGATTTCCGAAGACCCGGACGAGCGTTTCAAGGTGGCAAAGAAGATTGTCGAACGTGCCGCCGACTTCGGAATTGGTCATGAAGACATCATCGTTGACCCCCTCGTCATGCCGGCCGGTGCCATGGCCTCCGCCGGTCCGTCTGCCATGCGTCTGATCCGCCGACTGCGTGAGGAGTTGCGGGTCAACACAACCTGTGGCGCCTCGAACATCAGCTTTGGCCTGCCAAACCGTCACGGCATGAACGCGGCCTTCCTTGCCATGGCATCCGGTGCCGGCATGACCTCGGCCATCATGAACCCGCTGCATAGCGAGGAAATGGCGGCGGTGATGGGCGCTGATATCCTGATGGGCAATGACCCGGACTGTAAGCGCTGGATCCGGAAGTTCCGTGAACCGCTGGACCCCGCGTCAGAGGCCGCTGGTGCCCGCGGGCGCCGCGAAGGCCGCCGCCGCAGAGGCTGAGCCATGAAAACCGCTGATGCCCTCGTTGTCTTTACACCGTCCGGTCGCCGGGGGCGCTTCCCCCATGGTACACCACTGTTACAGGCCGCACGCAGCCTCGGGGTGGACGTGGACTCGGTCTGCGGCGGACGTGGTCTCTGTGGACGCTGTCAGGTCGATATCAACAGCGGTGAATTCGCCAAGTTCGCCATCAGTTCAGATCCGGGCAATCTGTCGCCGGTGGGGGCCGTTGAACAGCGATACGCTGAAAAACGTGGCCTGAAAGAAGGCCGGCGGCTCAGTTGTTCAGCCCTGATCGAAGGCGACATTGTTGTCGATGTGCCGGAAACCAGCCAGGTGCACCGCCAGATGGTGCGCAAGCGCGTCGAGGCGCGGGCCATTGAAATAGACCCGGTCGTGCGCCTGCATTATGTCGAGGTACGCCAGCCTGACATGCATGACCCTACCGGCGATCTGCAACGGCTGTATCTGGCTTTGTCCGAGCAGTGGGAGGTCGGTGAACTGCGGATCGACCGCCCGGCCCTGCACAGCCTGCAGAAGGTTCTCCGTGCGGGAGACTGGAAAGTGACTGTCGCTGTCCGCAACGAGCGTGAGCTGATCCACATCTGGCCGGGCTTCAAGGATATCATCTACGGCCTTGCGGTTGATGTCGGTTCCACCACCATCGCCGCCCATCTGACGAACCTGTCCAGCGGCGAAGTCGTCGCTGCGGTGGGCGAGATGAATCCTCAGATCCGCTTCGGCGAAGACCTCATGAGCCGCATCTCCTATATCATGATGAATCCCGGCGGTGAGAAAATGCTGACGAGTGTTGTCCGTCAGGCCCTCAACGATCTGGCGCAGGAGGCTGCCACAGAAGCCGGGATCGACCTGACCGATATCATCGAGATGACCATCGTCGGCAACCCGATCATGCATCATCTTGTCCTCGGCATTGATCCGATTGAACTTGGCGGTGCCCCTTTTGCCCTCGCCACCGATGCCCCGCTCACGCTTTGGGCCAGCGAGATCGAGGTCATGGTCAATCCCGGCTGCCGGGCGCATTTCCTGCCCTGCATTGCCGGACATGTCGGAGCTGATTGTGCTGCCGTCATCCTGTCGGAAGCCCCTCACCTTACCGAAGCCCTGACGCTGATCGTCGATGTCGGCACCAATGCCGAGATCGTACTCGGCAATCGTGACGGACTGCTGGCCTGTTCCAGCCCTACCGGCCCGGCCTTTGAAGGTGCCCAGATTTCCTGCGGCCAGCGGGCTGCCCCCGGTGCCATTGAACGGGTGCGCATTGACCCGGAGACACTGGAACCGAAGTTCCGGGTTATCGGGTCTGAATTATGGTCCGACGACCCGGCATTTGACGCCGGAACCGCAAAAATCGGCGTGACCGGAATATGCGGTTCAGGAATCATCGAGGTTATTGGTGAAATGTTCCTGGCCGGTATCCTGAGTGAAGACGGCGTGATTGACGGCTCAAAAGCTGATCAGAGCCCCCGGATCATTCCTGATGGCCGGACCTTTTCCTATCTGCTGAAAGCCGGTGAGCCGGAGATGCGGATCACCCAGAATGACATCCGGGCAATCCAGCTGGCCAAGGCTGCGCTTTATGCCGGAGCCCGGTTGCTGATGGACCGGCTTGGCGTCGATATGGTTGACCGGATCATTCTCGCAGGAGCCTTTGGCAGCCATATTGACCCGAAATATGCCATGCTGCTCGGCATGATTCCGGACTGCGATCTGGCGAATGTCTGGGCTGCGGGAAATGCTGCGGGGACCGGTGCGCGTATCGCCCTGCTCAACCGGGCCTCCCGGTCGGAAATTGCTGAAACCGTCCGCAATGTCGAAAAGGTGGAAACCGCGGTCGAGCCAAAGTTTCAGGATCATTTTGTCGCTGCCATGGCGATCCCTCACAAAACCGCTGACTATGCGAATCTTGCACGTCAGGTGTCGCTTCCAGTCAAATCGCCGGAAGGCGGCAGCGGTATCGATCAGCAGGGGTCAGGGCGTCGTCGTCGCCGCACCCGTGGCACGGTCTGAGGGAGGCGCGAATGCATAATCTGGCCATTGATCCGCATCTCGTCGCAAAACAGGCGATCATCCGTTTTCTGGACGGCTGTTCCGTTGAGGTAACGCCAACTCAGGCAACGAAAGTCGGTGATTTCACCACCCATCTGTCGCCGGGCCAGCGTGTCATGGTGACCTTCCTGCCCGGCTCTGACTGGCGGGCCACGGTCAATACCGCCCGGATGCTGCGTGAACAGGGCTTTGAGCCGGTACCGCATATCGCCGCCCGCTCCATACCGGATACCGCGATGCTGGAAGATTTTCTGAAGGCCCTGCGCGAGGAAGCCGGCATACGCGAAGTACTGGCAATCGGGGGCGGCGTTGACCGGCCTGTCGGAAAGTTCGACTGCACCTTGCAGATGCTGCAAACCGGCCTGTTCCAGAAATACGGTATTTTCCGGATTGGCGTTGCCGGTCATCCCGAAGGCAGTCCCGATATTCCGGAAGCCATCGTGCGTCAGGCGATGATCGACAAGAACCGGTTTGCCGGGCAGCACGGTTTGCAGATGGATATCGCGACCCAGTTCTGTTTTGAAGTCGATCCGATCGTAAAATGGGAACGCCAGTTGCGGGCAGACGGCAACCGCCTGCCGATCTATGTCGGTATTGCCGGCCTTGCCACCCTGAAGACGCTGATGGCCCATGCAACCGCCTGCGGGGTCGGCAATTCGATCCGGGTGCTGATGAAGCAGGCAGGGAATATCACCAAGCTGATGTCGGTCCGCGAACCCGATGCGGTTGTCGGCGGCCTTGCCATGGAAATGGCCCGCGATCCCGACAGTCTGCTGCGCGGCGCGCACTTCTTCCCGCTCGGCGGATTACGCCGGACAGCCGCCTGGATGCAGGCCGTCTCGAACGGTGATTTTGAGGCCAGTGCGGACGGTACAACCATCAGCCTTCACAAGCCCATCGATTAACCCTTGCCGGAGAGTGCGCCATGAGTGACCCCGCAGTTGAACAGGAAAGTGGCCGCAAACGTGGACGCAGTGGCGGTCGTGATGCCCGCCGGGCACTCCGCTCAAAGGACACTTCGGTTTCCGTTCCCTTCATCACGCGGGGCATCCCGACCTTCGATGTACTGAATGACGAAGGGCTGGATCTGATTGAACGCAATACGGATATCCTTCTGCAGGAAGTCGGCATCGACTTCCGGGGTGATGATGAGGTGCTCCGGATGTGGCGCGATGCAGGCGCATCCGTCGATGGCGAACGTGTCCGGTTCGAACCAGGAATGCTCAAGAACATCATACAGGCCACCGCTCCACGGCAATTTACTCAGCATGCCCGAAACCCGGAGCGATCGGTCCAGATTGGTGGCCCGCATACGGTACTGGCCCCGGCTTACGGCCCGCCCTTTGTCCGTGACCTCGATGGCGGCCGCCGCTATGGCACCATTCAAGATTTCCAGAATTTTGTGAAACTCGCCTATCTCTCGCGCGGGCTACATCATTCCGGCGGCACAGTCTGCGAACCGGTTGACCTGCCGGTCAACAAGCGTCACCTGGATATGGTCTATGCCCATATCAAATATTCCGACAAACCCTTCATGGGCTCGGTCACCGCCCCGAAACGGGCTGAAGACACCATGACGATGGTGCGCCTGCTGTTCGGCGAAGATTTCGTTGATCAGAATTGTGTTGTCATAAACCTGATCAATGCCAATTCCCCGATGGTTTTCGATGACACAATGCTGGGAGCACTGAAAGTCTACGCCCGCGCCAATCAGGCCTGCGTCGTCTCTCCCTTCATTCTGGCCGGAGCGATGAGCCCGGTTACCGTCGCCGGCACCCTGACCCAGCTTTATGCCGAGGCGCTGGCCGGAATGGCCCTGACCCAGCTTTGCCGCCCCGGTGCGCCGGTTGTCTTCGGCACCTTCGCCTCTTCAATCTCCATGCAGTCCGGCGCGCCAACCTTTGGCACACCCGAACCTGCGATGGTCCTGCTGGGTGCCGGTCAGCTTGCCCGCCGTCTGGGTGTGCCATTCCGCAGCGGCGGCAATCTCTGTGGATCGAAAATCGCCGATGCCCAGGCTGCTTATGAAAGTGCCCAGACTTTCCAGCCAACCCTGAATGGCGGCGTGAATTTCGTCCTGCATGCCGCTGGCTGGCTCGAAGGCGGGCTCTGCATGAGTTATGAGAAATTCATGATGGATGTCGATCAATGCGCCGCCGCACGCACCTATCTCGGTGGCGTTGATCTGAGCGAAAACGGGCAGGCAATGGATGCCGTGCGTGAAGTCGGACCGGGATCGCATTTCCTTGGCTGCGCCCATACCCAGGCGAACTTCGAGACCGCTTTCTTCCGGTCGACGCTGGCTGATAACAATTCGTTCGAACAATGGCTGGCCGAAGGATCACAAGATATTCAGCAGCGCGCCAACGCTGCCTGGAAGAAAGCACTGGCCGAATATGAGGCCCCGCCACTGGCCCCGGAAATCGATGCAGCAATTCTTGACTTCATCAACCAGCGAAAAGCTTCCGAACCGGATTCAGATGTCTGAAAACCAGTGTCGCCGGCTATCCGAAACGGATTGACAATATACGCCACAGCATCAACGGTCTGTGTAACAGGATTGTCTAGTGCCTGGATCCTTTGATGCTGGTTTCATGACTGAACATGCGTTTCTGAAGGGCTCGACTGCTGATGGACCCGTTAAAGTCCATTTCCTTCTGTTGCCTGATTTCTCTCTGACCGCCTTTACCGCAGCTATCGAACCGCTTCGGCTCGCCAACTATGTCAGTGGCCGGGAAGTTTATTACTGGGAGACCTGCGCCCTGCAGGGACAGCCGGTGAAGGCCAGTCTCGGCGCCACCATTCTGCCGACCAGCGCTGTGGAGAACGTGCGCTATCCTGATAATGTCGTGCTCTGTGGTGGCATGGGGGGACACAAATTCCATGACCGTGATCTGATACGGACCGTCAAACGCTGGGCAAATGCCGGCACCCATCTGGGCACGCTGGATTCCGGCACTTTCATCCTCGCCCGGGCTGGCCTGCTGGATGATCACCGTTGCACCCTGCACTGGGAATTCCTCGATTCCTTTGTTGAGGAATTCCCTGAGGTTGATGTGCGACCGTCATTGTATGAAATCGACCGGAGAATGTTCACCTGTGCCGGTGGTGACGCGGCCGGCGACATGATGCTGAATGAAATCGTGGGCCGTCTTGGCCCTGAAGTCGCTGGCGCCGTCAGCGAACAGCTGATGCATGAGCGCATCCGCGACGGCAGCGATATCCAGCATCTGCCGGTTCATGCCCGGATGCGGATCAGCCATCCGCAACTTGTGAAAGCCATCCGCGAGATGGAGCAGAACATGGAAGACCCGCTGACGCGTGAGGAAATCGCCCGCCGTGTCGGCCTGTCCCAGCGCCAGCTTGAGCGCCTGTTCAGGCGCTATCTCAACACCACACCGGCCCGGCATTATCTGCGGCTCAGGCTGCTGCGGGCGCGGCACCTGCTGTTACAGACAACCCTGTCGATCACAGGGATCGCGGTTGCCAGCGGCTTTTGTTCAACTTCACATTTTTCGCGATGCTACCGGGAAGTCTTCGGACATTCACCCCGGGACGAACGCCGGTGGAGTGATGACAGCACAGTCTTCCCTGTCAACGAACCCGAACAGCAGGCAATCGGTTTCTGATTGCCTGCTGCCGGGACCATGCAGGTTATCCTGTAATCGTCAGGCCATGATCGCCTTCACAAGCTGTTCCCCGAATGAACGGGTGCCTGCCGTACCACCCAAATCGCCGGTCCGGCCTGCCGGATCCTGCAACTGGCGGGTCACCGCACTATCAATTGCCTGCTGTGCCTGATGGTATTCAGGCCGGTTATGGCGATCGCCCAGCCAGCCCAGCAGCATTGCCACGGACAGAACGATCCCGCCGGGGTTGGCCTTGTCCTGACCCGCAATATCCGGTGCAGAACCATGCGATGCCTGCGCCAGACCAAACTGATCACCGACATTAATTGACGGCCCCATGCCCAGCCCGCCTGAAAGCTCGCAAGCCAGGTCGGAGAGAATATCCCCATACATATTGCTGGTCAGAAGAACATCAAAACTGGCCGGACGGCGCACCAGATGGGCCGCCGCTGCATCAATGATCAGTTCTTCGACCTCAACATCCGGAAACTCTTTCGCAACATCGAACGAAATATCCCGGAACATGCCGCAGCTCATTTTCAGCACATTTGCCTTATGGACAACGGCGACCTTCTTGCGCCGGCGCTGTGCCAGCGTAAAGGCGCTGCGGGCGATCCTTTCGCATCCCGCCCGTGTAATTTTCCGGACGGCAAGTGCCACGTCTTCCGTCGGCATGAACTCGCCGGAACCGGCAAACATGTTACGGTCCGCATAAAAGCCTTCGGTATTCTCCCGGGCCACAACCATATCCATGGCTGTTACCGTGGAAGGTACACCCTGATAGGTTTTTGCCGGGCGCAGGTTGGCATAGAGGTCAAGTGCCTTGCGGAATCCACCGGATGGATTGATGCCGCCTTCTTCCTTTGGCGGATAGGCATAAGTGCCCAGAGGCCCGAGAATCACACCATCATGTGCTTTTGCCTGCGCCACCAGCGCGTCCGGCATCGTCGAGCCGCTTTCCGCATAAGCCTCCATCCCGACTTTCGCATAGGTCAGTTCGACCCCCAGGCCAAACTTGCGGTTGACCGCCTCCAGTACTTCGACGGCGACAGGTACAATTTCCGGACCGATATCATCGCCGGGCAAAACAAGCAGCTTCATCAACGTTTCCTAATTCCTGATTTTTGAGTTGCCCTACTTTCGCCATTCGGCAGACAAAAGAAAAGGGCCTGTCTCCATATGGAAACAGGCCCCGTTACAGATTAACAGATATGAAGCGTCAGTTTCGTATCTGTGACAGAAAGCCGCTCAGCTTTTCACGCATTTCCTGTGCGACTGTTTCAAGCCTTTCCGTTGCATCCCGCATCTCTCGTGCCGAAGTATCTGTGATAGCAACGATATCCTTCACCTCGCCAATCCGGGATGATGCCGTCATGACACTTTCCGAGCCCCGGTGAACACTGCTCGCGATCTCTGAAGTTGCAGCGCCCTGCTGATCAATCGACGATGTCAGCTCACCGGCAATCTGTTCGATCTCCCGGATGATCGTGGAAATCCCGGCAATGGCTTCCGCCGCACCGGTAGTCGCTGTCTGAATTGTACCGACCTGTTTGCTGATATCTTCGGTCGCCTTGGCAGTCTGTGACGCCAGCGTTTTCACCTCACTGGCGACTACCGCAAACCCCTTGCCCGCATCACCTGCCCGGGCAGCTTCAATCGTTGCATTCAGGGCCAGCAGATTGGTCTGCTCTGCGATATCCGCAATAAGGCTGACCACCTCACCCACACGCTGTGCAGCGGTAACCAGTCCATCCATGCGTTCCTGGGCACTGCCTGCTTCATTGACAGCCCGCGTGGCAATGTCACTTGATCGGGCCACCTGCTGGCGAATTTCCTCGATCGAGGATGACAGTTCTTCTGCAGCAGCACTTACCGACTGAACATTTGCATTCGCTTCAACCGCAGCACTATTCGCCTGGTCGGTGCCTGTCCTTGCCTGATCCGTTGTCTGGCTGACCTTGTCTGCCGAGAGCCGCATCCCGGAAGCAGCTTCAGACACGGTTCCGACCAGGCCCCCAACCTGTTCTTCAAAAGAATCAGCCAGCCTGCCACGTGATTCCCGGTTGCGCTGTTCGGTCTGTTCCCGCTCCATATGCTGCTGTTTCTCCAACTCGTCTTTTTCCAGCATGTTGGCCCGGAATACATCAAGTGCGCGTGCCATACCGCCAATCTCGTCTCCGCGGCTGTCAAACGGGATATCGATATTCGTTTCGCCACCAGACAGGCGTCGCATGAGTGCGGACAGGGCCGGTAACGGTGCGGTTATCAGCCTTGTCATCAGAACAGCAATCAGAATGCCCAGTGCGGTCGCAATCAGCGCGGAAACAGCGACACCACGGACAATATTCCACAATGCTGAATCCAGATTTGATTTCAGGACCCCGGCATACAGAATTCCGACAACCTGCTTTTGCGGTGAGAATATTGGCTCATAAATTGTGTAGTAGTCTTTACCCAGAATCGTCGCTTCACCGTTATAGGTCCTGCCAGAGGTAAGAACCGGATACACCCGGCCTTTCTGCCCCAGCGGCGTCCCGACGGCCCGTGCACCATCATCCTTGATGATGTTGGTGGTTTTGCGCCAGAAGTCTTTCGTGTCCTCTTCCCATTTGAAAACCGTTGCCGTCTCGCCGGTAACAAGACCGATTTCGTCAATCATCGTATGATCAGAAAATTCCGGAATTTCCGACATCCTCAGCCCCTCAACCCTACCTGAAGCGGAGATGCTGAAAGTCGTCTCGGGGAAGTTCTTGCGGAGGAGAATAGCCGCAGCACGCAAGCTCGCATTCTGACGGGCGACCACTTCTGCCTTGAGGTCGATGCTGACGATGTAGCAGGCGATAACAGCAACGGTCAGGGTCGACAAAGCCAGCAACACACCGGTCGCCAGCGTCAGTTGCATTCGCAATCCAGGATTAAATCTCATTGTTTTCCTCCCCCGAATTCGGCACGACGCCAAAATCATGAAAGAATGATATTAAGAGGAGGACCGTAATCCCGATATTCGTATTTCCACTTAGTCAAACCGCAAACAAAATTTGTCACATTCGACATACAATTACTTAGATTATACTTTAGTAAAAATCAGCTAACCACCTGATATAAAAAGAAAAGGCTGACCGACGGCAGGGGACGTCGATCAGCCTCAGGAAATCTGCCGTCTGAACGGCATCGGTCTCAGAGTCTGCTGACCGGGGGAGACCGCTTTGGGGAAGGCCGGTCATCCAGTTCAGGTCAGCTATACAGTGCAACCATACAAAATCCGGATTACAGGTTTATGGCACCCATTATCGGTCAGTTGCTTTCCAGAACCCGCAGGACATTCGAAACCGTCATTGTACTGACCCGGTCAAGTGCTTCATCCGTCAGGCCCGCAATATGGGGCGTGAGAATCAGGTTCGGGGCATCGCGGAGCGGGAAAGCCTGTTCTGCACTGAGCGGCTCACCTTCAAATACATCCAGCGCCGCCCCGCCGAGCTTTCCGTCACGCAGACGAGTTGCCACGGCTTCGTTATCAACAACACCACCACGTGCGGTATTGATCAAAAAGGCTGTGGCTTTCATCTGGTCGATTTCTGCCGCACCAATCATGCCGCGTGTGCTGTCGGTCAGGGGCACATGCAGGCTGACCGTATCCGCCTCTGCCAGCAGTGCCGGAAGATCGCGTCGCTCTGCTTCCGTCCAGGCCGGGTCGTGATCATCAAGAAACGGATCGCAGGCGATGATCCGCATACCCAGGCCACGGGCCAGACCCGCCGTCATTCGTCCGATATGGCCAAATCCGATAATTCCCAATGTGCGACCGGCCACTTCCCATTCCCGGGTTTTCGTACGCGGCCAGGCACCGGCAAGAACCGCCGGCGTGTTCGACAGCGACAGCCGAGAAAGATGAAAGATGGAGCCGATGACATATTCTGCCACCGCCAGTGCATTTGCACCGCTGGCCGGACAGACCGTCACGTCATGTTCAGCACAGGCCGGCAAGTCGATCTGATCAAGTCCAACCCCCAGCCGTCCGACAACTTCGAGCTTTGATGCTGCCTCCAGCAAGGCACGGGTAACCTTCGTACGATTGCGGACAATCAGCCCGCGGGCACCCCGGCAGGCTTCAATCAGATCCTCAGGGTGGTCCACCAGGTCAGGATCATAATGCACTTCATAAGCAGCAAGCCGCGCCAGCGCGGCGTCATCCAGAAATTCCGAAACGACGATATCAGCCATCAGTTACTCCACAGGTCCAATTTTCTCCATTCTGTTGGCATAGAACGCCATATGACCGGCGATTTCCATCACCTCTTCCAGCGGATCCGCATAACTCCAGACAGCATTTTCAGATGACTTCCCGTCGACCGTAACTGACCAGTAACTCGCCTCCCCCTTGTAGGGACAGGAAGTACGATGATCGGTGGCAGCCAGCCGGCTGTGATCGACAGAATCGAGGGGAAAATAAGGCACCGGGTCATGACCCGCCTCCACCAGCATCTGTACCCTGTCGCTGCTGGCAATGACCGCACCATTATAACGAACTTCAAAGGTTGTCTTTGCCGGGGTAATGGTTATCCGTCGTGACATATGAGGGGCCTCCTACCAGACTGTGTTTCAGTGTGTTGCGGGAGATATGGGAAAGGACGGGGCAACCTGCCATGGCCGGTTTGAAGCTCGACGAAATTGATCTGAAGATGCTGGCCGCATTACAGCAGGATGGCCGGCTGACCAATCGCCTGCTGGCAGAGCGTGTCGGACTGACACCAAGCCCCTGTCACGCCCGCCTGAGACGCCTGATTGATGCCGGTGTCATCGCCGGATTTCACGCTTCCCTGAATCTCGCAAAAGTCGGCCCGGTTGCCATCTTCTTTGTCGAGGTGACATTGCGTGAACATACAGCCCAGACCTTCCGGAAGTTTGAAGCCGCCATGCAGCAGGCACCGGAAGTGATTGAATGTCACGGTACCGGCGGCGGGTTCGATTACCTGCTGAAAGTCGTTGCCCGAGACGTTTCCCATTATCAGGCATTCATTCAGCATCACCTCGATGCCGATGTCGGTATCGGTAAATATTTCAGCTATGTGGTCACCAACACGGTCAAGAGCGACAGCGCAATTCCCCTCTCCTGAAACAACCCTGACCCGATCAGAATTAAATACCCGAAAATTTGAATTATCAGAATTTAATTCTGTTCCACGGGCGCAAATCAACAGCACTTTCGAGCCTGCTGCGACTATCCTGTCGCCATCATTCATTCAGGAGACCGCAGATGCCCGACGACAAGCTGAGAAACATTCCGCTCGAACAGATCGACCGGGATACGGTGATCCACCCGATGACCCAGATGGGCGCGTTCTCCCGCGGGGAACTGGGTGATCCGCGAATCATCGAAACGGCATCGGGCATCCGCATCCGTGACAGCAAGGGCAAGGAAATGATTGATGCCTTTGCCGGTCTTTATTGCGTTAATATCGGCTATGGCCAGACCAGGGTTGCTGATGCCATCGCTGAGCAGGCACATAAGCTGGCTTACTATCATGTCTATGCCGGTCATTCGCATGAACCGGTGATCCGCCTGTCCGAAAAAATCATCGAACTCGCGCCGGAAGGCATGTCGCGGGTTTATTACGGTCTGTCCGGGTCTGACGCCAACGAGACTCAGGCAAAGCTGGTCTGGTATTACCACAATGTCCGGGGCAAACCGGAAAAGAAGAAGATCATTTCACGCCATCGCGGCTATCATGGCAGTTCCGTCATGGCCGGATCACTGACCGGCCTGCCGATTTTCCACAAGATGTTCGACCTGCCGCTCGACATGGTCCGCCACACCACGGCACCACATCACTACTGGGAAGCCGCCCCCGGCATGTCCGAACGCGACTTCTCGAAGAAATGTGCCGCAGATCTCGAAGCCATGATTCAGGCCGAAGGTCCGGAGACCGTCGGGGCTTTCATCGCTGAGCCCATGCTCGGCACGGGTGGTATCGTTCCCCCGCCGGAAGGTTACTGGGATGAAATCCAGCCGGTTCTGAACAAGCACGACATTCTGCTGATTGCTGATGAAGTGGTCTGCGGGTTTGGTCGTCTCGGCTCCAACTTCGGATCGCAGCATTACAATATGAAACCCGACCTGATGAGCGTCGCCAAAGGCCTGACCAGTGCCTATCTGCCGCTTTCAGGCTGCATCGTCGGCGACCGGGTCTGGAAGGCCATCGAAGAAGGCTCTGACGAACTCGGCGTGTTCAACCATGGCTGGACCTACTCGGCCCACCCGATCTGCGCTGCTGCTGCCATTGCCAATCTTGAACTCATCGAAGAACAGAAGCTGACCGAAAATGCTGCCACAACCGGTGCACATTTCATCAAGGGCCTGAAAGATGCCTTTGCCGGTCACAGCCATCTCGCAGAAGTTCGCGGCGAAGGCCTGCTGGCTGCCGTCGAATTTGTTGCCGATCCGGGCAGCAAGAAACCTTTCGAAAAGGGCCAGAAGGTTGCCGCAAAGCTGGCCATGGCCTGTGCCGACGAAGGTGTCATCTGCCGCGCCATGCCGCATGGCGATGTGCTCGGCTTCGCACCGCCCCTGATCCTGACCCCGGCAGAAGCCGACGAAATCGTCGACAAGGTCAGCCGCGGCGTCAAGAAAGGCTTCGACCGTCTCATCGCTGACGGCGTCATCTGACACCAGCCTCTGAAGCGACAGCCCCGCCGACCTCTTCAGGCTGGCGGGGCTGTTTCATTCCAACCTGGGTCCCCGCTTTCGCGGGGATGACATCTGTATGATGGGCTCTTTTGCGTTGAGAGGCGCAACTGCAACGGATGGCTAATCCTGCCCCGCTGCCTGCAACATTGCAGCCAGCAGGACATTGGTTCCGGCGGTGATGTCGTCAGGGGTCGCGGATTCTGCCTCGTTGTGGCTGAGACCATTCTCGCAGGGAATGAAGATCATGGCTGTTGGTGCAATAGCCGACAGGTAAATGGCGTCATGTCCCGCACCGGAGACGATATCCATATGTGCCAGCCCCAGTTTCTCGGATGACCGGCGCACCAGATCAACCATTCCCTTGTCAAAAACCGTCGGTGCCTTGCGGGCCAGCAAGGTACAGGTGACGTCCAGACCAAGGTCTCTGGCGATGTCTCTTGCCGCTGCTTCCATATCACGCCCCATTGCCTCAAGCGCATCCTGACTGAAGGCCCTGATATCCGCATCCAGACTGACAGCGCCCGGAATGGTGTTGCGACTGTTCGGTTCGACATCAAGACGACCAACCGTGGTGACGCCGACCTCCTGATTCCTGAGCCCGATCTCGTTCACCGCCACGACCAGACGCGCCGCCCCCAGCAGCGCATCCCGACGGACATTCATCGGGGTTGTTCCGGCATGGCTGTCCTGACCGCTGAAGGTCACCTCGAACCAGCTTGATCCCTGCCCGCCGGTAACCACACCAATGGTTTTTTCGGCCCCTTCAAGAATCGGCCCCTGTTCGATATGCGCTTCAAAGTAGGCGGCAACCGGACGAGGCGCGCAGGGTTCCCCGCCATTATGCCCGATACGCACAAGCTCACTGCCAAGGGTTATCCCGTCAGCGTCAGTTCGCGCCAGACCGTAATCAAGGGTGAACTGTCCGACGAACACGCCCGAGCCGACCATTGCCGGTGAAAACCGGGAGCCTTCTTCATTCGTCCAGCAAACCACCTCAACCGGTGCACGGGTCTGAATATTCATGTCGTTCAGGGAGCGGATAACCTCCAGCCCGGCCAGCACACCATAGACGCCGTCAAACTTGCCGCCATGTGGCTGGGTATCGAGATGGCTGCCTGTCATCACTGGCGCGGCATCCGGGTCTGTTCCCTCACGACGGGCGAAGATATTGCCCATCTGGTCAATCCCGATGCGACAGCCGGCCTCCCGGCACCAGCTGATAAACAGCTCACGCCCGGCCAGGTCTTCATCTGTCAGGGCAAGACGGCGACTGCCACCCTCTGTGCCCGGTCCGACTTCAGCCATCGACATCAGGCTGTCCCAGAGGCGATCGCGGTTGGTCAGCAGGTTGGTCGACATCAGCCCCTCCGTGCCGCAAGTGAGTCGGCAACAATGCAAAGAATTTCAAACATGATGGTCGCCCCGACCAGAGCTGTATTTCCTGTCGGGTCGAAAGGTGGGGCCACCTCCACCACATCCCCGCCGACCAAGTTAAGCCCGCGCAGCCCGCGAATCATCAGCTGCGCCTCCAATGTAGAGAACCCGCCGCATTCAGGGGTGCCCGTTCCCGGCGCATAAACCGGATCGAGGCCATCAACGTCAAAACTGACATAGGTCGGACCATCACCGACAACACGCCGGGCTTCCTCGATCACCCCCTTCACGCCGATCTCGTAGAATTCCTCGATATAGATGACCCGCATGCCGCTATCATGGCTGAACTTCCAGATATCCGTATCATTCACGCCACCGCGAATGCCAATCTGGATGGTCCGTTTGGGGTCCAGCAGACCTTCCTCAACAGCCCGGCGAAACGGCGCACCGTGATGAAATTTGGATCCGAGGTAATCATCGCCGGTATCGCAATGTGCATCGAAATGTACCATGCCGACCGGCCTGTCGGCGCAAATGCCGCGGAAAATGGGCAGGGTGACTGAATGGTCGCCACCAGCTGAAATCGGTGTAATCCCGGCCTGATGAACCCGCTGATAAAATTCTCCGATCTCTGCCAGACTTTCTTCCAGATGGAACGGGCTGGCGACCCAGGCATCGCCGATATCGGCAACGCGGCAAAGATCGAACGGCGCAATTTTCGAGGCCTGATTAATTTTGCGCATCAGGCTCGACTGATTGCGAATCTCGCGCGGACCATGCCGGGCACCGGTGCGATTGGTCACGCCGCCATCATAGGGAATACCGATCAGACCAATATCCACATCCGCGAAGGTTTCGCGGTAAGGGGCACGCATAAAAGTTGGCAGCCCGGTATAGCGGGGACGGGCCTGAGGATCAGCAAATTCCGGATAGTTTTCGATATTCGGCATAACGACCTCTCTGTCTTTCAGAAAGCCAACATTACCCGTCAGCCCTGTCACGTCCAGCGTCGGACAGGCCAATATCACGACATATCCATACCTGCAGAAAAACTATTGCTCCCACTATCCGGGTCGCCTGGATAACTGCCCGCAGACATCCGCGCCTGAGGCTGATAGTCAGTCACACCGTGATAGGCAACAATCAGTAATCCCAGAACAATAAGCTTAATCATAAGCTTAAACATTGAGGCGTTCTCCCGTCAGGGTATTTCAGCTGCCGTTTTTATATCCGGCAGCCCGCACACAAAGATATGAACCGGATCACATATATTTCACATAAAAATATTGATAATTAAATATATTTAGACATTTTTTATGCGTGAATTAAGTTGTTTCACGAACCAAATGTGAAAAACCATGACTCATATCGCTTTACCAATCTTTCTGCCGCTTCAGGGCAAAACCGCTGTCATCGTTGGTGGCAGTGCACTGGCTGTCCGTAAACTGCGACTGGTCCTGAAATCAGCCGCCGCTGTGCGTGTCGTGGCACCTGACCCTGATGCAGAAATGACCCGGCTGGCTGACAACCCGCGCATCACCCTCATCCGCCGCCCCTTCAGTGATGAAGATATGCAGGATGCAGCGGTCGTGTTTGCTGCCACGGGTGATGAGCAGACCGACAGCGCGGTCTCCCGGGCCGCGATCAGGGCAGGCGTTCCCGTTAACGCCGTCGACCGGCCGGAAATCTCCACCTTCACCATGGGCTCAATCATTGACCGGGCACCTGTCGTCATCGGGATCTCGACAGATGGCAGCGCCCCGGTCCTTGCCCGACGGATCAAGACCCTGATTGAAGCCGCTGTACCGGAGCAACTGGGCAGGGTTGCCAGTTTTGCCGCCCGGTTCCGTGACACGGTGAAGCGTCTGAAACCTTCGGAACGCGATCGCCGGGCCTTCTGGGAACGTTTCTTTGACGGCCAGATCAGTGAACTGGTCCTCGCCGGTAAAGAACCGGAAGCAAGGGCTGCGATGATTGCCGACCTCAACGGCATCCAGTCCCCCCAATCCCATGGCAAGGTACTCCTTGTCGGTGCAGGTCCCGGCGATCCGGAACTGCTGACCATCAAGGCCGCCCGTGCCCTGCAGGAAGCAGATGTCATTCTGTATGACCGGCTGGTTCCGGAAGCCGTGCTGGAACATGCCCGTCGTGATGCCGACCGGATCAGCGTCGGTAAAATGGCCGGCGGGCCATCCGTTCCGCAGGAAGAAACCAATCAGCTGATGCTCGATCTTGCCCGTTCCGGCAAAACCGTTGTTCGCCTGAAAGCCGGAGACCCGTTTGTTTTCGGTCGTGGCGGCGAAGAACAGGCCTGGCTTGCAGATCATGACATCCCTGTCCAGATCGTACCCGGCATCACCGCTGCCGTGGGTTGTGCAGCCGAGGTTGGCCTGCCACTGACCCACCGCGATCACACACAATCCGTTACCTTCGTAACGGCCCATGGCAAAGACGGCGAACCCGGTGTGAACTGGCAGGCACTGGCTGACCTGAACGGAACGCTGGCGATTTATATGGGTGTACGTCAGGCAGCCTCAACACAGGCACATCTGCTTGAGGCCGGCCTTTCCGCTGCAACACCGGTTGCGATTACCCAGAGCGGCACACAGCCCGGCCAGAGACTCGTCCGCGGCCAGCTGGGCGCCCTCACGGACCTGATCGGTCAATATGACATCACGGGCCCGGCAATCATCTATGTCGGTGAAACAGCTGCTCTCGGCATTGCCGGAGAAGAAGCCCGCTTTACCCCCCTTACCCACGCGCAGGATGCCCCGCGCGCCGCAGCAGGAGCCTGATCATGGCAAAAGTTTTTACCGCAAACCGCCTTGTCGACGGCGCTGTTGTCTATCTTGACCCGCAGGGTGTCTGGACCACTGACGTGTTGTCCGCTCATCTGCTGGAAAGCGATGAAGCGATAGAAAAGGCTGAAGCAGCCGGTCGCGATGCCGTTGCCCGGCACCATGTCGTCGATGCCTACCCGATAGATGCAGAGCTGCGTGACGGCTCTGTCTACCTCACCCGATTCCGTGAACGTATCCGCGCCCAGGGACCGACCATCCTGTTTGGTACCGCGGGTCTGAAAAAGAAGGCCGCCTGAAATGTATCAGTATGATCAGTATGACCACGCGTTTGTGGCAAATCGTGTAGAACAGTATCGCGGTCAGGTCAGCCGCCGTCTTGCTGGCGACCTCTCAGAAGACCAGTTCAAGCCGCTGCGCCTGATGAACGGCCTCTATCTGCAACTGCATGCCTATATGCTGCGGGTTGCCGTTCCCTACGGCACCCTGTCCTCCGGACAGATGCGGAAACTGGCTGAAATTTCGCGGAAGTATGACCGTGGCTACGGACATTTCACCACCCGCCAGAATATCCAGTTCAACTGGATCAAGCTGGAACAGTCACCGGACATTCTGGCCGAACTGGCATCGGTCGAGATGCATGCAATCCAGACCAGCGGCAACACTATCCGCAACACCACATCCGATCCGTTCGCGGGTGCCGTGGCCGGTGAAATTGATGACCCCCGGGTCTGGTGCGAAATCATTCGCCAGTGGTCAACCCTGCATCCCGAATTCTCGTTCCTGCCCCGCAAGTTCAAGATCGCAGTAACCGGCAGTGAAGACGACCGCGCCGCCATCAAGGTGCATGACATCGGACTGGCGCTGCGACGCAATGAAGCTGGCGAGATCGGCTTTGAAGTACTGGTTGGCGGCGGCCTTGGCCGTACCCCGATGATCGGAAAGACAATCCGGGAATTTGTCAGCCAGCGTGACCTGCTGTCCTATCTTGAGGCCATCCTGCGGACCTACAACCTGATCGGACGCCGGGACAACAAGTACAAGGCCCGGATCAAGATCATGGTGCATGAGCTTGGCATAGATGAAGTACGCCGTCAGGTTGATGCCGAATGGGAACATCTGCGTAATGGCGCGCTGGTATTGCCCGATGAAGAAGTCGCCCGCATCCGCGCCTTCTTTGCAGCGCCGGCTTTCGAGACCATCGAAACCCCGGTTCGCAGTTATGAAGTCGCCCGTTTCGAGGATCAGGCATTCGCCCGCTGGACCAGGACGAACGTCGCCGCCCACCGTCAGCCAGGTTACGGCATTGCCGTGATCTCCCTGAAGCCGATTGGTGGCGTCCCCGGTGATGCAACCGCAGAGCAGATGGAGAAAGTCGCAGAACTGGCCGAGCGCTACAGCCTTGGTGAGATCCGCGTTACGCACACCCAGAATCTGGTGCTGCCGCATGTCCGGCTGTCCGACATGCACAGCCTGTGGCAGGCGCTGGAAGAAGCCGGCCTCGGTACAGCGAATATCGGTTTGATTTCCGATATCATCGCCTGCCCCGGCCTGGATTACTGTGCGCTTGCCAACACCCGGTCTATCCCGGTGGCACAGCGTATTCAGCACCGGGTTGATAACATTGACCGCCAGCATGACCTGCGGGACCTGTCGGTGAAAATATCGGGCTGTATCAATGCCTGCGGGCATCATCACATCGGCAATATCGGCATTCTGGGCGTCGATCGCCGGGGTGAAGAATATTACCAGATCACGATCGGCGGCCGTGCAGATGAGAATGCCCGTCTGGGTGATGTCATCGGTCCGGCAGTCTCTTACGACAACGTTTCAACCGCCGTCGAGCGCCTGCTGGATGCTTATGTCCAGGAACGCAAAGACGACGAGACTTTCATCGACACCTACGACCGTGTCGGTCTGAAACCCTTCAAGGAGGCGGTTTATGTCACTGATTAGAAATGGCGTTGCGATTGATGACGCCTGGGTTCGGCTGGATGATGATACACCGGCAGCACCCGGATCACGGGCCATTGTTTCCCTGCAACGCTGGAAAGCTGAAAAATCCCGACTGACTGAAATTCTGGCAGGCGTCGGGGTACTGCTGAAAAGCAGTGAGTCAGCAGAAGATATCGCTGATGACCTCTCAGTCCTCGAAGTCGTGGCCGTCGATTTCCCGGCTTTTACCGATGGCCGGTCCTATTCCACGGCCCGTATCCTGCGGGAACGATATCGCTATCTCGGCGAAATCCGGGCTGTCGGGGATGTCCTGCGCGATCAGTACGGTTTCATGGTCCGCTGCGGTGTTGATGCCTTCGAATTGTCGGATGCTGTGGACACGGCTGAATGGATAAAGGCGGTCAACGAAATCCCGACCGCCTATCAGCCTGCCGCGGATGGCCGCAGCCCCCTGTTCCGGGTCCGTGCAGAAACCCCGCAGGATGCCTGGCTCGCATACTGAGCCACGCCCCCGAACATCTTTCCCACTTATACCGGAATACAAAAAACAGGGGCCTGCTGCATGAAGCAACAGGCCCCTCCCCCTGACGGCGGTCTCCCCCAACGCACCGTCTGAAACTAATGTGGCGTGATACCCCGCAACCGCTCGTTACGGCGTCGCAGAATTTCCAGCGAGGCCAGCAGGGCAATTGATATCGCCACCAGAACCGTTGCCACCGCAAGAATAGTCGGACTGATCTGCTCCCGCAGGCCCGAGAACATCTGACGCGGGATCGTGCGTTCTTCATATCCAGCCAGGAACAGCACAACAACAACCTCGTCGAACGAGGTAATGAAGGCGAACAGGGCTCCGCTGATAACACCCGGCAGAATCAGCGGCATTGTCACCTTGAAGAAAACAGTTCGCGGATTTGCCCCGAGACTGAGTGCTGCCCGGTTCAGCGACTGGTCAAAGCCCACCAGCGTTGCCGTCACCGTAATGATGACGAAAGGTGTCCCCAGCGCAGTATGCGCCAGCACAATCCCGGTCAGCGTCGAGGACAACCCGACATCTGAATAGAAGAAAAACATCCCGGCTGCCGAGATGATCAGCGGCACGATCATCGGTGAAATCAGAATGCCCATGAACAGTGAGCGGAACGGCATGTAGGATTTCGACAGACCAAGTGCAGCAAGCGTACCAAGACCGGTCGCCAGAATGGTCGAGAAGAATGCGATGATCACACTGTTCTTCGCCGAATGGGTCCACTGAACGTTGGTGACCATATCCTCATACCAGCGGAGCGAAAAAGCGTCCGGGTCGAGCGACAGCATACCGGGTGTGAACGTGAAGTAGGGCTCTGCATTGAAGCTGAGCGGGATGATCACCAGAATCGGCAGGATCAGAAACAGAAAGATCAGACCGCAAATGAACCGGTAGCCATAGTACCAGGCGGTTTCAAGCGGACCGGCATAGGATGGAAGTGACATGATTCAGGCCTCCCCTCAGCCGAACTTCATATTGTCGATACCGACAATCTTGTTGTAGAGCCAGTAGAGCGCCAGCACACCGGACAACAGGATTGCGCCAAGTGCCGCAGCCAGTCCCCAGTTCAGCGATTTCTGCATGTGATAGGCGATCAGGTTCGAAATCATCTGGCCATCAGACCCGCCGACCAGTGCCGGCGTGATGTAGTAACCAATCGCAACGATGAAAACGAGGATAGATCCCGCTCCGATACCCGGCACCGTCTGCGGTACATAGACCCGCCAGAAGGCAAGTGCCGGATTGGCCCCGAGAGATCGCGCTGCCCGCATATAGGTTGGCGGAATGGTTTTCATCACGCTGTAGAGCGGCAATACCATGAACGGCAGCAGGATATGGGTCATCGCAATGACCACACCTTTTTCGTTGAACATCAGTTCCAACCGGGAATCCGTACTTATGATACCGAGCCAGACCAGCGTCTCGTTCAGCACACCTTCCTTGCCGAGAATGACAATCCAGGATGTCGTCCGCACCAACAGTGATGTCCAGAACGGCAGCAGGACCATGATCATCAGCAGATTACTGGTTCGCATCGGCAGGGTCGCAAGCAGATAGGCGATCGGGTAGCCGAGGATGATACAGGTGATCGTCACCATAATGCTCATCCAGATCGTACGGCCAAACAGCTTCACGTATATCTGTTTGTATTCCGGCTGTTCGATCAGTTCGCCATCGCCATTGTAGCGCATGTCGATTGCTGCCGCGAAATAGGCAGTCGTATATTGTTTCCCCATCCGGTCGATGTTCTTCCAGAGCTCAACATCGCCCCAGTCCTTGTCGATCTTGAGGAAAGCTTCCTTATAGGGGCCGGTCTCCATTCGCTTGACGCGACGGATAGTCTTGTTGAACAGACTGCGGGAACCGGCGAATTCCTGATTCAGGCGCGCGCCGACCTTACCGATCGACCGGTCCTCGGAGCCCCGGATCATTTCACGTGCCAGTGTCGCAAAAACCTCTTCCGAGGGGACATCCTGACGATCCCATTCTTCCAGCAGGGCAAGAGTTTCGGGGATCCCCTCTACCAGCGCCGGATTATCGATACTGCGCAGCAGCATCTGACCGATGGGAAGGATAAAACTGAAAAGAATAAACAGAAAAAGTGGTGCTACGAGCAGCATGGCGCGCATCTTGTTGCGCATCATCGCCCGGGCGAGGCTGACCTTGAGCGGAATACCGTCCGCGGTGATCATCTGACCGGCGTCGTTCTGATTTGACTCGGCTGCCGTCGCGCTCATTGCAAAAATGTCCTAATGAATTTCAGGCTGAACGGAGTGAGGGGCAGATTTCTCTGCCCCTCATCAAACCGGTCAATCAGTTGGCCAACCAGGCGTTGAAACGCTCGTTCAGCTCGTCCGAATTATCCGCCCAGAAGATAAAGTCGTTCTGCAGCGCAGTCTTGAAGTTGTCCGGTGCCGTCGGCATGTGCGGCAGCATCGGAATACCGGCTGTGGCATGCTTGCCAATCAGCGGCACAGAGGACTTGCGGGTCGGGCCATAGGAAATCCATGAAGCCTGATCAGCAAGACGCTGGGTATCCGTGGAGAATTTCACGAATTCCCAGGCTTCCTTGAAGCGCGGCGTACCAGCCGGAATACCCCAGAGATCGATATCCCAGATCTGACCGTCCCATGAGATTTCAAAGGGCTTCTTCTCAACCGCAATGGCGTTGAAGATACGACCGTTATAGACGGAAGTCATGACGACTTCGCCATCAGCAATCATCTGCGGCGGCTGTGCACCGGCTTCCCACCAGATCACGTCATTCTTGATCTTGTCGAGAGTTGCGAAAGCTTTATTGATGCCTTCTTCCGTGCCCAGCTCGTCATAGACCTTGTCGGCCGGCGTACCGGACGCCATCAGAGCCCACTCAAGATTGATCTTCGGGGTCTTGCGCATACCGCGCTTGCCCGGGAACTTCTTCGTATCGAAGAAATCAGCGATGGTCTTGTAGCCTTTCACCTTGTTGGTGTCATAGGCAATAACTGTCGACCAGACGATGGTGCCAACAGCACAGTCGGTGACCGTACCAGCGAGGAAATCATCGGCAGCTGGTGTTCCGTCTGCACCCTTGGGCAGTTCATCAATCGGCAGTTTGGCAAGCATGCCTTCATCGCAGCCACGAACCGCATCAGCGAGTTCCAGATCAACCACGTCCCAGGTCACGTTCTTGGCTTCAACCTGCGCGCGGATCTCGGCCAGACCACCGTTATAATCAACGGAATTGATCTTCATGCCGGTCTTCGCCGTGTAAGGCTTATGATAGGCCTCCTGCTGGCTCACCGTGTAGGAACCACCCCACGAGACCGCCGTGATGGCGTCCGCTGCAACGGCCGGACCGGCCGCAACGAAACCCATCGCAGCAACGCCGGCAACGATGGCCGTTGTATGTTTGAGCAAATGCTTCATATCAGATTGTCTCCCAATTGTGCCGGCTGAGCCGGCGTTACAGTTAGCAGGACCCGAAATTCAGTCCTGCTCTCCATTTACCCTGCTCACGCATCAAGTGCGCGGCAGTCCTCCGTCGCCCAGCCAACATTCACCTCGTCCCCCCGGTTGAGAAGAATATGGCCATGAGCATTCGGAACTTTCACGATGAACTGGTCATTACCGGAAACGGTCAGCCGTGTCCGGATATGGTCACCGAGGTAAATCAATTCTTCGACGCGGGCCGGACAGGCATTGTCCGTCGCCCCGGCAGCCGGCGAGATGGTCACACGTTCCGGCCGCAATGACAGGGTTGTCCGGTCGCCGACCGCATCGACATTGACCCGCAGCGCCTGAACCGCACCGCCGCCGCCTTCAAGCTCGACGTTGCAGATGTCACCTTCGATGGCAGTGACCTTGCCCATCAGCCTGTTGTTCTCACCGATAAACCCGGCGACGAAGGCATTATCCGGCTTTTCATACAGCACGTCCGGTGCAGCAAGCTGCTGAACAATACCGTCATCAAACACGGCAATACGGTTCGACATGGTCAGGGCTTCCGCCTGGTCATGCGTTACATAGACAACCGTAACACCGAGGCTTTCATGGATATGCTTGATCTCGTACTGCATTTCCTCGCGGAGATTCTTGTCGAGCGCGCCCAGAGGCTCATCCATCAGGACCAGTTGCGGATCGAAGACCAGCGCGCGGGCAACCGCCACACGTTGCTGCTGTCCACCTGACAACTGACCGGGACGACGATCGCCGAACTCCGGCAACCGCACCATTTCAAGGGCACGCTGCACCCGGCTTTCTACTTCAGATCTGTCCATTTTCCGGACCTGAAGCGGGAAAGCGAGATTCTCGCTGACTGTCATATGTGGAAAGAGGGCATAGTTCTGAAAAACCATACCAATACCGCGCTTGTGCGGCGGTACATTATTGATCGGTACGCCATCAAGGTAGATTTCGCCATGCGTCGCGGGCTCGAAGCCAGCCAGCATCATCAGGCAAGTTGTCTTGCCTGATCCCGACGGCCCCAGCATCGTAACGAATTCACCAGCCTCGATATCGAGGTTGAAATTCTTTACGACGAGAATTTCGCCGTCATAGCTCTTCTGTACACCCTTGAAGCGAACGAATGCGTCGTTCGTTTCGGCCATTACGGCTCCCTGCGTTTTTATTCCCTGCCGGTGCGGCGTTTCGCCACCATCCGGGTCGCTCCCTTGTTCGGTTGATCCGAACTTTGATGACTCATCATAACAAGCACCTGCCCTAGTCTGTCAAAACCTATTAATTTCACAAACCGGATCAATGCGACATAGCTGATGGACAAATGCGACACAATCACCGGTTTCCCCCGTTGCGCGGCCTGTCCCGGCAGGTCATCATATTTTCATGAACAGGCTCTTTCGCAGATTACGCGAAGCCACCGGCATCCTGGCTGGTGCTTTTTGCGCGACTGTCGGAACGTTTACATCTGCTCCGGCGCAGATGCCTGTGGATATCGAACTGGTGCTTGCACTGGACTGTTCCTACAGCGTCGATTCAGAGGAATTCTCGCTTCAGGTGCTGGGGCTTTCCGATGCCTTTCGCTCACCTGAGGTGATCAGGGCGATCGCAGACGGACAGTTTGGCCGGATCGGTGTCAGCGTGATTCAGTGGTCAAACTATCAAAGTCAGGAACAGGCGATTGGCTGGAGCCTGGTCACCGGTCAGGATTCAGCCATCGCGCTTTCCGCCCGAATCGCCAATATGCCACGGGTAACTGCCGAGGGGGCGACATCCATATCTGGCGCGCTGGCCGCCGCGCTGGACGCCTTTCAGCGATCTCCCTTCTCTGGCAGCCGCCGGGTCATCGATGTTTCCGGCGACGGACGAAATAACAGCGGACCTGAACTCGCTATCCTGCGGGCACAGGTTCTGGCGCAGAACATTACGATCAACGGCCTGGCGATTCTGAATGATGTTCCGACGCTGGATTACTATTACCGCCAGCAACTGATCGGCGGACCGGCGGCCTTTGTCATACCGGCCAATGATTATGACGACTATGTCCGGGCAATCCGTCTGAAATTGCTGAAGGAAATTCGCAGCTTTCCGATCTCTGACAGCGGTGACGATGAGACTGACGACCTCGCCTACCTGCTCTCCCGCCCCCATATGCCTCCGGCTCAGTGACAGATGCGGGGATCAACCGGGAGCAATTTTGAATAACCTGTCATCTCATCAAGCAAAGCCACTGCTGCAAGCACCCGGCCGTCACCATGCATCGGGCCGATGATCTGGATACCGACAGGCAGCCCCTCGTCAGTAAAACCAGCAGGAGCCGACGCTGCCGGGCAACCACTGACCGAAATCGCGGAGGTCGCCGTAACCCAGTCAATATAGTTATCGAACTTAACACCCGCTGCCTCCTCGACATACCGGACATCTACGTCAAACGGCGGCACAATGGTGGTCGGGCACAGCAGCAGGTCATAACGCCGGAAGAAATCCTGCATGCTGCGATAAATTGCTGATCTCTGACGCTCAGCCTGGCCGATTTCATCAGCCGTCAGGGCGGCACCTTTCTCATAATTCCAGATGATTTCAGGTTTGAACTGGTCTCTGTGCTCCCTGATCAGCGGGCCCATATTGGCGACAAACCAGGCTGCCCGCAGGGTCTGGAAACAATCAGCGGCTGCAGTCAGATCCGGGCAGTCCTCAATCACTTCAACGCCAGCTTCTCTGAACTTGTCAGCTGCGGCCCGGCAGATCTCCTGCACCATCGGATCAACCGGCATGATGCCGCCAAGATCCGGGGCAAAGGCCACTCGTCCGGGCGGTCGCCGGTTCTGCACCTGAGAGAGATAGCTTTCGCCGGATATGTTACCGACCGAAAGCGGGTCTTCTGCATGACGGCGCGCAAGTGCATCCAGCATCAGCGCCACATCCGCCGCAGTACGCCCCATCGGGCCTTCAACGGACAGATGGCTGAAGGCATATTCTTCCGGACCAAAAGGGCAGACGCCGGGGCTGGGTCGCAGGCCGACAATCCCGTTGAATGACGCCGGCATACGCAGTGACCCGCCGAGATCACTGCCCAATGCGGCAAACACCGCCCCCGATGCGACAGCAGCAGCCGACCCGCCGGAAGATCCGGCAACAGATTTCCGGCTGTCCCACGGATTACGTGTCTTGCCGAACACCTCGTTGAAGGTCGAGCCACCCGCGCCAAATTCCGGCGTATTGGTTTTGCCCATCACAATCCCCCCCTGTGCTTCGAGGGTTTCGACGATAAAAGATGACCTTGCCGGAACATGACCGGAGAAAACCGGCGATCCCCAGGTAGACCGGACACCGGCAACGGGGCTCAGATCCTTGATTCCCACCGGCAGCCCTCCCAGCAGGCCGGCAGCATCCGTACCCGCCATGATACGCCGCGCATGATCGCGGGCCCGATCCGGACAAAGCGTCGGAATGGCATTGAGTTCAGCATCCACCGCGGCAATGCGTTTCGCAGACGCTTCGACCAGATCCAGCGGCGTAACCTCGCCGGCATGAAGCAGGTCAACCGCCTCGCATGCCGTCAGTTGACAGAGATCATCCGCCATAGTGCCCCAGCCCCAGCTTGATTTCGGTTCCAGTTAATCTGTCACTGACATGCTATCGCCTTATCACGTCCGCCTGCACGTCATTCTGTACGGGACAAAGCGGCAGATCGCCGGATACTGAAACCAACAGACACTTTTCATGAGGACAGAACATGACAGCCTACGTGATTGCACAGATCGATGTTCAGGACACCGGAGCGTACGAAACCTACAAGTCCATGGCCCCCGCTGCGATTTCGGCTTATGGCGGGAAGTATATTGCCCGGGGTGGCGCGCTGGAAATTCTGGAAGGCGAAAACGACCTGCCCCGAACCGTCATTCTCGAATTTCCGGATATGGATACTGCGCGAACCTGGTACAATTCACCGGAATATGGCGCCGCGAAAGCTGCCCGGGAAGGCGCTGCCAGAACCCGGTTCCTGCTGGTCGACGGGCTTTAAGGGATATCCGGCAGACCCTGCTGCCGGTCTGCCCGGATCATCCGCGATAGCGCACTACCTTCTGATCGATTGCGCCGAAAATCGATGTACCGTCGATATCCAGCATCTCGATACGGATCGTGTCGCCGAACTGCATGAACGGGGTGGTCGGCTTGCCGTTATTGATGGTCTCGTACATGCGCAGTTCAGCAATACAGGAATAACCGACACCACCGTCTTCAATGGCCGAGCCATAGCGGGTGTTCTGTTTATTCGAAACGGTTCCCGAACCGATGATGGTGCCTGCTCCCAGGGGGCGGGTTTTCGCCGCATGACTGATCAGCCTCGGGAAGTTGAAAGTCATATCAACACCCGCCTGCGGCTTGCCGAACGGCTTGCCGTTGAGTTCCGACAGAAGCGGAAGGTGAAGCTTGCCACCCAGCCATGAGGCCCCCAGTTCATCTCTGGTTACGGCAACCGGTGAGAAGGCGGATGACGGTTTGGACTGAAAGAAACCAAATCCCTTTTCCAGTTCCGCCGGGATCAGGTTTCGCAGACTGACATCATTCACCAGCATCAGCAGCTTGATATGCGCTCCCGCCAGTTCCGGTGCGAGCCCCATCGGAACATCATCTGTAATCACTGCGATCTCTGACTCGAAATCAATGCCCCAGGCTTCGTCTTCCATTTCGATATCGTCACGCGGTCCGATAAAGCTGTCGGAGCCGCCCTGATACATCAGAGGGTCTTCGTAAAAACTGGCCGGCACTTCCGCATTCCGGGCTTTGCGCACCAGTTCCACATGATTGACGTAGGCACTGCCATCCGCCCACTGATAGGCACGCGGCAGAGGAGATGCCAGTGCACTCATGGCAAGATCAAAGGCATCCTTTTCAGTGCCTTCATTCAAACCGTCATAAATGCGTTCCAACTGAGGCGCGACATCATACCAGTTCTGCACGGCAAACTGCATTGTGGGGGCAACAGAGTCTGCCCGGACTGCCTTTGACAGATCACGGCTGACAACGATCAGCGTACCATCCCGGCCGCCTTCCTTCAGGGTCGCAAGCTTCACTCCGTATTCTCCTTCACACGCCAGGAATCCACATAACCATCCCACTCAACCCCGTCTGGTATTGCACCAATATCCAGCGGGTCACGGGTATCCACCATCACCGCATATTCATCTGTCGCCGGCTTACGGGGCGTAAACGCAGCCTCCAGCGCTTTCGGATGCGGCCCGTGCGTGAATCCGCAGGGATGAAATGTCACCATTCCCACCTCGATATTGTCGCGGCTGAAAAAGTCACCGGCGTGATAGAACAGAACTTCATCAAAATCATCATTGTTATGATAAAATGGGACTTTCAGCGCCTCCGGGTCACTTTCAAAAGGCCGCGGCGTAAAGGTACAGACGACGAACCGGTCGGCCACAAAGGTGGAATGAACTGACGGCGGAACATGATAGCGATGGCTCATGACCGGCCGAATATCGCGCAGATTCAGCCGGACAGCCGCAAGATCACCTTTCCAGCCAACAATATCCAGCGGGTTGTAGGGATAGCTGACCGTGCTGATGACGTTCCGCCGCTTGATCCGCACCTGCCAGACTCCACCCGGTCCGGTCTGGGTTTTCTGGTTCTCGAAGTGTTCATTGATGAGCGGCGTGTCCAGCACCGCAGGGTCGAAAATTGCATGTGGCCCAAGCACGCCTTTATCCGGCAGTTTGTAGGATCCGTTAGTTGCCTCGATCATCAGGGCCGTGACCTGGCTTGTGGTTTCAATGCGCCACATCGTACCCCGCGGCAGCAACAGATAATCCCCGGCTTCAAAAGACAGGTGACCAAAGTCACAGAACAGATCCCCCGCCCCCTGATGAATGAACAGCAGATCATCGCCATCGCCATTGCGGACCAGGTGATCCATTTTCGCCGGGGCACGCCAGAACCGCATCTGAACGGAAGCATTGTGCAGGATGGTTGTTGCCCCCCAGGGGCTGGCCTGCGTCGCGCTGATCCGGTTCAGGTCAAATGCGCGGGGACGAAGGGGACCTTCCCAGTCAACCCAGCCCGTAGGCGGATGGGCGTGATAGAAATGAGTGGCCGGACCGAAGAAGCCCTCCTTCCCCATTTCGCGCTCATAAGTGCCTTTCGGCAAAGCCACATGCGCCTGCCGGGCAGCCAGTCCGGAGCTACGCGGAAAAGAGATATTGTGCTTCATGTTCCACTCCCTGAGATGCGCCTTGACGGGTGATCTGAAATTAGTTTCATATGAAACTAAGTCAAGAATGATCGGGTGCTGCAATGGGTAGAAAATGCACAGACAGTGATAGCGGACAGGCTGAACTGCGGCTTGAGGAATTTCTGCCCTACCGCCTGTCGATTCTGGCCGGCCGGGTTTCTGTATCGTTTGCCGGTATCTACAAGCAGCGTTTCGGCATTTCGATACCCCAATGGCGCGTGCTTGCGAATCTGGGGCAATTTGCTCCGCTGTCAGCCGCTGAACTGGCCCGGCACAGCTCTATGGACAAGGTTCAGATCAGCCGGACAATCTCAAAAATGGCCCGGGCCGGGCTGATCACCCGACAGACAGACCCTGACGACAATCGCGCTCTGATTCTCAGCCTGAGTGACAGAGGGCAGGCGTTGCTTGCACAAATCATCCCGCTGGCACTGGCCTGGGAGGCAGAGCTTCTCTCGGATCTGGACGAACAGGAAATCGCTTTGCTGGATAACCTGCTGAATCGCCTTGGAAACAAGGTTGACCGGCTGTCCGCTACAGCAGATTAACGTTATAAAATACCCTCACACCGGCCCGGGACTACAAAGGGAGAGACAGCACATGAAGCATTACGGTTATTTCCGAAGTTCTGCCGCCTATCGCGTCAGAATCGCTCTGGCCCTCAAAGAACTACCGCACGACTTTATCAGCGTGCATCTGAAAAAAGACGGCGGACAGCATCAGAAGCCGGATTATCTCAGCCTCAACCCGCAGGGTCTGGTGCCGACACTGATAACCGACGACGGGGCTGCACTTACACAATCGCTGGCGATCATTGAATATCTTGATGAAGTTCACCCAACGCCTGCATTTCTGCCATCTGACCCGCTCGGGCGGGCCAAGGTTCGCGCCATCGCACAGGCGATTGCCTGCGATATTCACCCCGTCAACAATCTGCGTATTCTCGACTACATCACCGGCCCTCTGGGCGGCAGCAAGGAAGATATGCTGATCTGGTACAAACACTGGATCAATGAAGGCTTCAGGGGATTGGAAGGGCTGTTGCAGGCTTCTTCTCATGGCAAATTCTGCTATGGCGACACACCCGGTCTGGCCGATATCTGTCTGGTCCCGCAGGTGTTCAATGCCCAGCGTTTCAATTGCGACCTCTCCGCCTTCCCGCGATCTGTCGAGATTGCCAGCCGTTGCAACGAAATGCCTGCCTTCGCGAATGCTGCGCCCGGCAAACAGCCGGATGCAGAATAGACCGGTCAGGAAGGGGCGACGGCATTTGCCGTTTTCGCTATACTGACCAAAGAACCACTGAAAGCCGATTGCCATGCCTGCACCTGAAATCCTGCCTGATGCCCCGCTATTGCTGCGTGAGGATGACGGCCCCGTTGCCCGCCTCACCCTCAACCGCCCGGACCAGTTCAATGCATTGTCAGAGGAAATGCTGGATGCCCTGCAACTGACACTGGACGAAATTGCAGAGACACCGGCAATCCGTCTGGTCACCATCGGCGCCCGTGGCAAGGCGTTCTGCGCCGGACATGACCTGAAGCAGATGCGCGCCCGGCCGGACCAGCATTATTACGAATGGCTGTTCCGGAAATGCAGCCGGATGATGCTGACCATGATGCGCCTGCCACAACCGGTCATTGCCCGGGTGCAGGGCATCGCCACTGCCGCCGGGTGTCAGCTGGTTGCCAATTGCGACCTTGCCGTCGCCAGCGAGGACGCGCGATTTGCCACCTCCGGTATTGGCGTCGGGCTGTTCTGCTTTACACCCGGCGTTGCCCTGTCCCGCAATGTCAGCCGCAAAGATGCCTTCGAGATGCTGTTTACCGGTGATTTTATTGATGCGCCGAGGGCAAAATCCATGGGGCTGGTCAACCGTGTGGTCTTGCCGGAAGCACTGGATAAAGCCGTTGACGCACTGGCCGCTCCCATCCTGTCAAAATCAGCAGCTGCGGTCGCCGCCGGCAAACGCGCCTATTACCGACAGCTTGAAATGGGTGTCGATGCGGCCTACGCCTTCACCGCAGAAGAAATGGCCCGGAACATGATGTGCGCCGATGCCAGCGAGGGCATTGATGCTTTCCTGCAAAAGCGTAAACCGGAGTGGACGCACAAATAATCCGCCATTTCTTCCGGTTTTGAGATGCATCAATGCAAAACTCCGTCGCTCGCCTGACTATCTGCGGGAACGCTGATGTTCCCCACAGATGGAGGCTGCAATGTTTGATACCATTATCGTCCCGATTGATCTGAGCCAGGCAGAAGTTGCCCCGCAGATGATTAAACTTGCGAAGGCTCTTTCCAAACCCGGCGCGAAGCTGATCCTGTGCAATGTGCTCTGGAATATTCCGGAATATGTCGCGATCGAACTGCCGGAAAATCTGGGCAAGGAGGCCCGTGCAAAGGCTGAGGCGAAGCTCTCTGCGATTGCCACCCAGTCCGGAATCAGTGCGGATATCGTTGTGGCAAGCGGGCAGCCCGCAAATGAAATCATCAGGCTCGCAGAAAAACGCAATGCCGGCCTGATTATTGTCGCGTCCCACAAACCGGGACTTCAGGACTTTTTCATCGGTTCAACCGCATCGCGGATTGTCAGCCATGCAAAGTGTAATGTGCATGTGATGCGCTGAAGTATCTGCTGAAGGGGCGGGTGTCCCACCTGTCCCTTCAGGCTGTCTTGAGTTTATCGACCAGCTTGCGGAGATCCTTGATCAGCCCGGCAACCGTGCCGCCGCCGTTGCGGATCACCGCCATGAATTCATCGCGCTGGGTCTTGCGCAGGCTGATACCTTCGACGACCACATCAACGGCGCGAAGGCCGGCCGCGGTTTCGTGAACGAACCAGTCCAGCCGTACATCCTGACCGTCCTTGCCCCTGAACACGGACTGAACCCGGTGCACGTCATCCTGAAATTTGTCTGAACGGCCGACCTGAAGGCTGCCGCCATCAAATTTGGAGAACCGCTGGGCATAGGAATGAACCACATATTCCTCAAAAACCTTGAGGTAGTCGCTGCGTTCATCTTCGGTCGCCTGCCGCCAGTAGCGGCCAAGCACATATTTACCGATGTAATCAACATCGAACCCATCCTGAAACACAGCCCGCAGCTCACTGACTTTCTGTTCATCACTGCGTGCTTCATCGCTGGAAATTGTCAGCGCTCTGGAGGCCATGGACTGGACAAAGGCATCGGGTTCCGCAGCCGCCGCACGTTCGATATGCGCGACAACACCAATCATGCTGACAATGAACAGTAGGGTGATCAGCCGTTGCAGCGTCCGTGTAATGGAGTGGATCGCACTGGTGTCACTATTCGGCATGGCTCGTCTCCCACAAGATGAACGTCAGGTGACCGGTTGCCTTCAGGGTCATCACCCAGCGGGCTGTTTTCCCGGTCGTTATTCTCTCTTTGTACAGACTATATAACGGACGGGATGTGATACGGTTCACAATGACGACAAATAATCCTGAATCGATGACGAAGCCCGCTTGCTGTCCTATGATGAACATTCATTCAGATCAGAGACCCGCCATGGACCATAGTGCCTATTCCGACGATTATCTTCGCCGCGTGCTTGCCGAAACCAAAACCGTTGCCATGGTTGGGGCCTCACCCAACTGGAATCGTCCCTCCTTCTTTGTGATGAAATATCTTCAGGCCAAGGGCTACCGGGTTCTGCCGGTTAACCCCCGGTCTGCAGGTGAAGAAATTCTGGGTGAGACCGTATATGCCACTCTTGCAGAGGCCCCCGGTCCATTTGAAATGGTCGATATCTTCCGCAATTCAGCCGCTGCCGGACCAATCACGGACGAGGCAATCAGTGTCGCCGCAGACAAAGGTGTGAAGTCGGTCTGGATGCAGCTCACCGTCATCAATCCGGAAGCCGCAGAACGGGCAGAGGCGTCCGGACTTGATGTGGTGATGAACCGCTGTCCGAAGATTGAATATGGCCGGCTGTTCGGTGAACTTGCCTGGGGTGGCATCAACACCGGCATTATCACAGCCAGACGTCCGAAGGTGAAACGGGTATGAGCAGCAGCAAACCAACAAAATACGGCTTTGAGACAAGGTCCATCCATGCCGGGGCTATCCCCGACCCCACAACCGGGGCGCGGAATGTGCCGATTTACCAGACCACATCCTATGTCTTTGACGATGTGGAACATGCAGCGTCGCTGTTCAATCTGCAGACCTTTGGCTATATCTATTCCCGGCTGACCAATCCGACTGTTGCCGCTCTGGAAGAACGGGTTGCCAGCCTTGAGAACGCCCGCGCTGCCGTCGCCTGTGCTTCCGGTCATGCGGCACAGTTTCTGACCTTCTTTACCCTGCTGCAGCCCGGCGACCACTTCATTGCTTCGCGCAATCTCTATGGCGGGTCGATCACCCAGTTCGGGCTCAGCTTCAAGCGGCTGGGATGGAACTGCACCTTCGTCGATGCAACCGATCCTCAGAATATCCGTGATGCGATGACACCGGACATGAAGGCAATCTTCATTGAAACGCTGGCCAATCCCGGCGGCATCATCCTCGATATGGAGCCGATTGCCGAAATCGCGAAAGATGCCGGCATTCCGCTGATCGTCGATAACACCGTATCCACCCCCTATCTGCTGAACCCCTGCGACTGGGGCGCTGATATTGTCGTGCATTCCGCCACCAAGTTTCTTGGCGGGCATGGCACATCAATGGGCGGGGTGGTTGTTGAATCCGGTCAGTTCGACTGGGCGCAGAACAACAAGTTCCCGTCAATGACGGAACCGGAACCGGCCTATCACGGACTGACCTTCTACGAGACCTTTGGCGATTTCGGGTTCACCATGAAGGCACGTGCCGTGGCCTTGCGTGATTTCGGACCGGCGCTGTCTCCGACCAACGCCTTCAACATCATTACCGGCATCGAGACGCTGCCGGTTCGCATGGACCGGCATATTTCGAACGCCCTGAAGGTTGCGGAATTTCTTGAAGCACATCCCCGGGTAGCCTGGGTTTCATATGCCGGACTGAAATCCAGCCCCTATTATGACCTCGGACGGAAATACCTGCCAAAGGGTGCCGGATCGGTATTCACGTTCGGCGTGAAAGGCGGGTTTGAAGCTGGTGTGAAGCTGGTCGAAGCCTGCAATCTGTTTTCCCATCTCGCCAATATCGGCGACACACGCAGCCTGATTCTCCATCCCGCCTCCACAACTCACCGGCAACTGAGTGAAGAACAACGGATCACCGCTGGTGCCGGACCAGACGTCATACGCCTGTCGATCGGGCTGGAAACGGCTGACGATATCATCGCAGATCTGGATCAGGCGCTGGCCGCAAGCGGGTAATCCCCGACGGCAAGGCAGAGAATCAGCTCATTGTGTGGCCGGCTAGAAACCCTGCCTATTCCGCTGGCGCAGTGACAATGGCGTCTTCGTGACGCTCAAACGGCATCAGGGAAATGGCAATCAGGCTGACCAGCGCGAAACCGCCCAGCAGCAGCAGGATCTCTGTAAAGCCGCTGAAATGGTCATACATCTTGCCGACCACGGTCACGATCAGGGCAGTAAACCCGAGGCCCACGACAAATTTCGCAGCAAAAACCATGCTGCGCCACTTGCCGCTGGCATAGCGGGCAATGATCGCGTTCTCCGGTGCCAGACTGCCGGAATTAGCCGAGATCATCAGCGCCATCAGGGCAACAAACAACGGCCCACCGGCTATCGCAGCAAACAGAATCACCGGGGCCTGTAACAGATAGGCCCCGCCATAGACCCATTTCAGCGGATAGCGATCCGCCAGACGGCCACTGACATATTGCGCAATCATGCTGACGGAAAAGACCGCCGCCGTGAGAACACCCGCCCGCAGGGTGGATCCCTGAACCCAGTCGCTCCAGCCAACGGACAGCAGTTTCGGCATCACGTACTGGCCGGTCTGGGCAATCATCCCGCCACAGAAGATCACCAGAAACACGATTGCAAAAACACGGGTCACATCGCCACGGGTTGCAGCCTGATAATTTGTCGCATCAGCGACCGTATCCCGGATATCACCGCGCCAGACATAACCCAGGAAAGCCAGACCAGAGAGAAAACACAGGGCGCCCGGCACAAGGAAGGCAAACCGCCAGCCCGCAATATCCGTCAGGGCACCTGCAACAATCGCTGCACCGCCAACACCGGCTGCCCCGAAAATACCGTTCACACCAAGCGCCTCACCCCGGCGTTTTGCATTACGAATAAGCCAGGCAACGCCAACCGGATGATAGATCGAGGCAAACAGCCCGATGAAGAACAGGCCAATGGCAATCTGGGCAGGTGAATTGGCCAGCCCGGTTGCCATTGTCGCGACACCGGTGCCGATGAAGAACACCCCCATCATGCCAACCTGGCTCCACCGGTCGCCAAGCCATCCGGCTGGCAGCGCACCAAACCCCATCATTGCGATACCCAGCCAGGCAATGCCCAGCATTTCGCCATAGGTGACATTAAAAACAGACGGCAAAACCAGCACAACCGTGCCATAGAGCAGCGTCAGCAGGTGAGAGAACAGATGCGCAATCCCGGAGAAAACCATCGTCAGTCGGGCCACGTTATTCGTCATCAGTTCTTTCCCTGCAAAAATATGCTGCACCCCGTATCAACAGGCCGCAGTCCCCTATCATGGGACGCTAACCTGCAATCGCAGCCAGCGACAAGCGCACTATTTGCATAACTGTTATGTTGTCGACAACGGTAAGGCAGTCGTCTGCTTGATCCGGTCGAGCGCGATGTTCGACTTCACATTTGCGACTTCAGGCAAAGCCAGCAGGTCGTGCATCAGCACATCCGAGAAGGATTTCAGGTTCGTCGCGACGACCCGCAACAGATAATCCCCCTCACCCGTTACCGCCCAGCATTCAAGAATATTTGGCAGGCGTTCTATCGCCCGGTGAAACCGGGCGGCCGGTACTTCGCCATGCTGGGCAAGCGTGACAGTAACAAAGGCTGTCACATCAAAACCAAAAGCGACCGGGTCCAGCAGAGCCGCATAACCGGAGACCAGCCCGGCCTCTTCCAGTCTGCGTAACCGGCGACCGCATTGCGACGCTGACAACCCGACTGCCTCACCCACGTTCTGAAGCGGCAGCCGCCCATCTTCCTGAAGTACGGCCAGTATGCGGGTGTCCAGTCTGTCGAGTTTCATATCCGCGAATTTCCTGCATAAAATAATAAATATCGGAGATATAATTGCATGAATTCTCAGCGGGGCAATGTATTCGCCAACATCGATTGCGGTGAAACTGATATGATCGGTTCACATTCATGATGAGGAACCGATGACCGACACCAACCCGATGGGCACCGACGGATTTGAATTTGTTGAATATACCGCACCGGACACGGCCGCTCTGGCACAATTGTTCGAAACCATGGGGTTTACAGCTGTTGCAAGGCACCGGTCAAAGGATGTCACCCTGTACAGACAGGGCGAAATCAACTTCATCATCAATGCGGAACCGGACAGCTTTGCCCAGTCCTTCGCCCGTGTTCACGGCCCCTCCGCCTGCGCCATCGCCTTTCGGGTGAAAGATGCTGCCGCAGCCTTCAGACGTGCCGTGTCACTCGGTGCCAAACCGTTCGAGGGCCGGGTCGGCCCCATGGAGCTCAATATCCCGGCCATCCATGGTATCGGCGACAGCCTCATCTATCTTGTCGACCGTTATGGCGAGGACACCATCTATGATGTCGACTTCCGCCCCCTGCCCGGCGCAGAACAGAATCCTGCCGGGGCCGGGCTGACCACGATCGATCATCTCACCCACAACGTCTATCGTGGACGGATGGATATCTGGTCCGGGTTTTATGAAAAGCTCTTCAATTTCCGCGAGATCCGGTATTTCGATATTGAGGGAAAGCTGACCGGGCTGAAAAGCAAGGCGATGACCAGTCCCTGCGGCAAAATCCGCATTCCGATCAATGAAAGCTCAGACGACAAGTCTCAGATTCAGGAATATCTGGAAGCCTATCGTGGCGAGGGCATCCAGCATATCGCTCTGTCGACCAGTGATATCTACGACACTGTTGCCGAACTGGCGAAGATCGGCGTGACCTTCATGGACCCGCCACCCGATACCTATTACGAGATGCTGCCGGACCGGCTGCCCGGCCATGGCGAGGATATTGCGGCTCTCCGGAAACTCGGGGTGCTCATTGATGGCGCTCCGACAGATGATGGGGGCATTCTGCTGCAGATTTTCACCTCGACCGTTATCGGCCCGATCTTCTTTGAAGTCATTCAGCGCAAGGGGGATGAAGGCTTTGGCGAGGGCAACTTCCGCGCCCTGTTTGAAAGCATCGAGCAGGACCAGATCAAACGGGGGGTTCTGAAAGTCTGACCTCCGGGAATTTATTTTCTGGCGCTACTTGCCGCCCTGATCCGCCCATTCCAGATATTCATCGCCCGGACTAGCCGGGTGCATCCTGTGGGAGATAAAGGGATGGATCAGAAAATCATCGCGCTCTACGACGAATATACTCATACGCCCTTGCCACGGCGCGTTTTCCTGACGCGTCTGGCAAAAATCGCCGGCGGTACAGCTGCCGCCTACGCCTTGTTACCGGTTCTCGAAAACCGTTATGCACAGGCCGCCATCATTGCCGAAGATGACAGCCGGATCACCACCTCCATGACCACCTATCCGGTCGATGCAGGTGAGATGAAAGCCTATATGGCAAAGCCCGCGACCGGCAGCAACTTTCCGTCAGTTATCGTGATTCACGAAAACCGCGGACTGAACCCGCATATCAGGGACATCGCCCGCCGTTTTGCCGTTGAAGGCTATATGGCGCTTGCGGTCGACGCGCTGACCCCTCTGGGCGGCACCCCGGAAGATGAGGACAAGGCCCGCGAAATGATCGGCAAGCTGGACATGGATGTGACGCTGCAAAGCTACATGTCTGCCGTCGACTTCCTCAGCGACCATCCGGAAGGTAATGCCATGGTTGCCTCTGTCGGCTTCTGCTGGGGTGGCGGCATGTCGGCTAAGCTTGCCGTCAATTCGGAAAACCTCGATGCCGCAGTTGTCTATTATGGCAGTGCGCCAAAAAGCGACGAAGTCAGCAGCATCACCGGATCACTGTTACTGCATTACGCCGGGCTTGATGAACGTATCAACGCCGGCATTCCGGAATTTGAAGCTGCACTGAAGAAAGCCAAGATCAAATACCAGCTGCATATGTATGAGGGCGTCAATCACGCCTTCAACAACGACACCAATGCTGCGCGCTACAACAAGGAAGCCGCGGATCTCGCCTGGGCGCGGACCCTTGACTTCATCAAGGTACGGCTGGCAACAGCCTGACCGGCACACCCCGTCATCCCTCCTTGCGCCTGCGTGAGGAGGGATGATACCCGCGACACCCCGTGCAGCCTCACTCTCGGCTGGACATTCTGCCGCCAATACCCGACATAGCGCGCATGAAACAGACAGCGCCAAAAGTGGGACTGGTCAGCCTTGGCTGCCCGAAGGCCCTTGTTGATTCCGAGCGTATCCTGACCCGCCTCCGGGCAGAGGGCTACGAAGTTTCCGACAGCTATGACGGGGCCGATGCGGTCATCGTCAATACCTGTGGCTTTCTGGACAGCGCCCGCGCTGAATCGCTGGAGACCATAGGCGAGGCCCTGAACGAGAATGGCAAGGTCATCGTCACCGGCTGTATGGGTGGTGACGAAGCGACCATTCGCGGCATCCATCCCGGCGTACTGTCTGTTACCGGGCCACATCAGTATGAAGCAGTGGTCGATGCTGTCCATAACGTGCTGCCGCCCATGCATGACCCGTTCATTGATCTGGTCCCCGCACAGGGTCTGAAACTCACGCCCCGGCATTACGCCTATCTGAAAATATCCGAGGGCTGTAACAATCGCTGCAGCTTCTGCATCATCCCGCAATTACGCGGTGACCTTGTCAGCCGTCCGATCACGGATGTGCTGAAGGAAGCTGAAAATCTGGCTCTGTCCGGCGTGCGTGAACTGCTGGTCATCTCACAGGATACCAGCGCCTACGGCGTGGACCTGAAATATGCGCGCGGTACCTGGCAGGAACGCGAGATCCGGACCAAGTTCCTTGATCTTTGTCAGGCGCTTGGCGACCTCGGCATCTGGGTCCGGCTGCATTATGTCTATCCCTATCCGCATGTTGACGATGTCATTCCGCTGATGGCAGACGGCCATATCCTCCCCTATCTCGACATTCCGTTTCAGCATGCCAGTCCGCGTGTGCTGAAGGCCATGCGCCGCCCCGCGCATCAGGAAAAGACGCTGGACCGCATCAAACGCTGGCGCGAAATCTGCCCTGACCTGGCACTTCGGTCCACCTTCATCGTCGGGTTCCCCGGCGAAACCGAAGACGAGTTCGAAGAACTTCTGGACTGGATTGATGTTGCCCAGATCGACCGCGCCGGCTGTTTCAAGTACGAGCCGGTCGACGGTGCTCCGGCCAATGAGATGGGCGAGCCGGTCGATGAGGAAGTTGTCGATTACCGCTGGTCAGCCTTCATGGAACTTCAGCGGAAGATCAGTGAAGACCGCATGAAAACCCGGCTCGGCAAGACACTGGAAGTCCTGATCGACGAAGTTGACGAGGAAGGCGCTATCGGCCGCTCATATGCTGATGCACCGGAAATCGACGGCTGTGTGTTCCTGAACGGGGAAACCCGCTTCAAGGCCGGTGACATGGTCCGGGCGAAAATCGAGAACGCCGACGAATATGATCTGTGGGGCGAAGTCGCGGACGACGAAAAGCCGATCCGCCCAACACCCCGCCGACGCTAAACCGCGCGGCGGATCGCGTCTTCCGAAGGTTCCTGCATGGCCGGCAGCACTTCCGCTCCCGCCTTTTCGACATCTTCCTGAAAGTCGATCTCGATCCAGGGCAGACCAGTGATGTCTTCCCATCCGAACCGGTCACGAGAGCCGGTCAGCAGAATGTCCCGCAGGGCTTCTTCATACCAGTCGAAGACCTTGTTGTTCTCGATGTAGAGCTGCGTCTGGTCGACCAGCTGCTGTGCGACATCCGGTGAAAAGCGGAAAAAGCCCACGGACTCACCACACCAGTCGTACTCGGCTGACAGCCATTTGCGGAATTCGACGATCTGCTCATCCCGGATGCAGAGCTTGACCGGCTCGTCACCCTGCTCGAAATCCCGGTCAACGAGGAAGCTGTTGGGGTTTTCTGAGGCAAGCAGGCGTTCCAGAATCCGCACGTCATACAGCACGTCGCCATCCATCAGCAGCACATCATCTCCTGATGTCAGCTCCTGACGGGCATACCACAGGCTGATGATATTACCTTCGCGGAACCGGTCGTTGAAGATCGTGCGAACCATATCGCGGGCACCGATGCGATTGATTTCGTCGACGATCTGGTCGGCCTGATACCCGATCACGATGGTCAGCTGGGTCACACCACAGGCGCGCAGCGATTCAATATGCCGCTGCAACAATGTCTTTCCACCGAATTTCAGGAGAACCTTGGGCGGGTGATCGCCGCTTTCTCCTACCAGTCGGCTGCCGACGCCGGCTGCAAGCATGATCGCTTTCATCTGATCTGTCGCTCCTGCAGAAAATCAAAACAGACAAGAAGTCTGGAAACCGGGGGTATATCGCCGCATGCTGTTCTCTGCAACCCGGCTGATATAAACAGTCGCCAGTATGAGAGCACCATGACCGCCGATAAAACCTATATTTTCACGCAGGGTACAGCGCCGCTGCTGGTCAGCATGCCGCATGACGGCACCGAACTGCCTGATGACATTGCCGTGACCATGACGGAAACCGCCCGCACGGTACCGGATACTGACTGGCATATGCGCAAGCTCTACGATTTTGCCACAGAACTCGGTGCCAGTATCCTGCGCCCGCTCAACTCCCGCTATGTGGTCGACCTTAATCGCCCCCCCGATGGCGCTTCGCTTTATCCCGGCCAGCGGGTCACCGAACTCTGCCCGACCTGGATGTTTGATGGTGATCCCGTCTACCTGCCGGGCAAGGAACCGGATCAGGCTGAGATCGAACGCCGGGTCGGATTGTACTGGCATCCCTATCATCAGAAGGTCGAGGAAGAATTGCAACGCCTCAAGGCAGTGCATGGCGTGGCAATGTTGTTCGAAGCCCATTCAATCCGGGGCCATGTGCCGGAACTGTTTGAAGGGCGGCTGCCGGATCTGAATCTTGGTACCAACAAGGGGGCTGCCTGTGATCCGGTCCTCGAATCACGTCTCGCCGAAATTGCCGCCAATGCCGGTCCTTTCACCGGCGTCACCAACGGACGGTTCACCGGTGGTTATCTGACCCGTATCAACGGTCGCCCGGCTGAAAATATCCATGCCGTGCAGCTGGAACAGGTTCAGGACACCTATATGGATGAATTCCCGCCCTTTGCCTGGCGGGCCGACAAGGCCGCGAAAGTACAGCCCTATAACCGCGCCCTGATCGAATGCATGCTCGACTGGGCCGCCGGAAAATAAAACAGTCTGCATCCTTCGGGACGGGCTTTCAGCCCTCCTCAGGATGAGGAAGATATCGAAAACGTCCTCATTCTGAGCAGGCATGTCAGTGCCGTCCCGAAGGATTGCGCTATCTGCTGATCCTCCCATCTGCTGCAAAAAGCATGAAGTCCCGGACCCGTTCCGGGACTGCCTGCGACGCTGAACGCAGGTATCCGCAAGCTTTCCCCACAGAAATCATCCGTACCCGTCTTCCCTTCACACCAGATTTATCACCTTCATTCTTGCATCGTCAGGTCCGGCGCTTTACCAAGCATTTAATCAATCTATGTATTCCATAGATTAAATCTATATTATTGGAGTTCACTATGAGCCTTCACCCCTTCCCGACCGCCATCACGCCCAGCAACAAATTCGCCAGACTTCGCGATATACTGAGCAGTAACGATCTCCGTTTCATCATGGAGGCGCATAACGGTCTGTCGGCGAAAATCGTTGAAGAGACGGGCTTTGAGGGTATCTGGGCATCCGGCCTGTCAATTTCGGCAGCCCTTGGTGTGCGCGACAGCAACGAAGCTTCCTGGACGCAGGTTCTCGAAGTGCTCGAATTCATGTCAGACGCAACCGACATTCCGATTCTGCTCGACGGTGATACCGGCTATGGCAACTTCAACAATATGCGCCGCCTTGTCACAAAGCTCTGCCAGCGCGGCGTTGCCGGTGTCTGCATTGAGGACAAGCTGTTCCCGAAAACCAACAGCTTCCTCGGCGAAGCCCAGCCGCTGGCTGATATCGACGAGTTCTGCGGCAAGATCAAAGCCGGCAAGGACAGCCAGCTGGACGACAATTTCTCTATCGTGGCCCGGATCGAGGCTCTGATTTCCGGCTGGGGTGTTGATGAGGCGCTCCGCCGTGCAGAAGCCTATCATCAGGCCGGGGCAGACGCCGTACTGATCCATTCAAAGAAGGCCGACCCGTCAGAAATCTTTGCCTTCACAAAGGCATGGGAGAATCGCTGCCCGGTCGTCATCGTACCGACGATGTATTATGAGACCCCGACAGAAGACTTCCGCACAGCCGGCGTCTCCACCGTCATCTGGGCCAATCACAACCTGCGCTCAGTCATCCATGCCATGCAGGAAACCAGCCGCCGGATCTTCGAAAGCCAGACACTGGCCGGAATCGAGGCCGAACTGCCGACAGTCCGGGAAGTCTTCCGTCTTGCCGGCAATGCCGAACTGTCGGACGCAGAAGCCCGCTACCTGCCGCAAAGCGGCCAGCGCCCGACTGCCCTGCGTGCGGTCTAAAGCTGATATTAGCCAACAAGGATACCATGTTTTGGCAAAAGGTCTCGAAGTACAAATATACGATGCAAAGAAGCTGCCTGATAAAATCGAAACACTTCCCGATCCAACGCAACCTGGTGATCCTCTGTTCCGTCAAGGTTGTCCCAGTCAGTATTAAGACGAATACCATCATAAATAGGGATCAACTCGCCCTCAATTCCAAGACTTCCATCTGAAAATGCTCTTTTCCACGCATCTATTCTACCGTCTTTATTTTTTTGAACTTGGAGAACTTGAGTTACCACGCTCTTAATACTACCAAAAGGAACGCAATCACGATCAACAAATTCTTGATTTTCGCCTCCCACCCTGCAAAAATATTCATGTATTTTTTCACATCCTTCTAGAAAAGTTTCTTGGTTATTCCGCTCTGATATCTCGAGTTCATCATTTTCATATTCAAACGACCAAATAAGATACGGACGGTCTGGAAATGTAGCGACACCTCCGTGGCCAAGCGCACCTGACAACTCCTCAGCTGCAAAGCTTTGAAAAGAATGATTAAACTGCATAAACCTGCTTCTTATGTTTTCAAACAACCCCCCTTGAGTGCCATTTTTTTCAAAAAAACTTTCCGCCTTTGTCTGAATATAGTCACGAATTTCGCCTGAAACGTTTTTCAGGTCTATCGAATCTTGAGCAACCCGATTACCGCGAGAACTCACGCCAGAAAACCCATAATGCGAAAAGGTATCGGCATATACATGCGCAGTAATACCAAACAGTTCAGGCGCGAACTTCCGATCAGAAAACTGTAAATGATGCTCCAGCATTTCACGAGATATTGCGCTATCTTTTCGACATTTTAATCGCTCAGTGTATTCAGCGCCTTCATTACCTGGAAGAAAATGGAATGGAGCCCATACATTTCTTTGATCCTCTTTATTCACATTACTTAAATCAATCGGATGATGCGCTGTTGCTTGTACAAACAAATGAGCGCCATCAAGAAACTCGGCACCACTTCGTGCTACATTATCATCCACAAACTGAGCAGCCGTAGCAATTCTCGAACAGATATCCGGACGGAGTCCTGCTGTCCTCGCAAGTACATAAGTGCCATAATAATGCATATCAGTTTGCATTTTGCCCCCAAAATATTATTAATTGATCGTTTGTACATATCATTATACTACTTTTATATGCAATCGATTTACTTTCAATAAAACCTTCAGAGCCGTACTATCATAAGATGATTGAAGCTGATGACTTTCTTGATCCCGCCCGCGAGGCCGGGATCGATTTCTTCACGGGCGTGCCCTGCTCGTTTCTGACACCGGTCATCAACCGGGTGATCTCACGCACCGACCTCACCTATGTCGGCGCTGCCAGCGAAGGGGAAGCTGTCGGCATTGCCGCCGGTGCCTGGCTGGCCGGCAGGCGAACTGCCGTGATGTGCCAGAATTCCGGTCTCGGCAATGCGGTCAATCCGCTGACATCCCTGAACCATCCGTTCGAGATACCCACCCTGTTCATCACCACATGGCGGGGCGAACCGGGTCTGGGCGACGAGCCACAGCATGAACTGATGGGCCAGATCACGGCACGGCTGTTCGAGACCATGCAGATCGCCAACCGCAGCTTCCCGACCTCCGCCAACGCAACACGTCCGGCCATCGCTGATGCCATCGCGTCGATGGACCGGTTCAACCGCCCTTTCGCCTTCATCATGGCAAAGGGTACGGTTGCTGATAACGATCTCGATCAGTCGCCCATGACTCGCCGGGCAAACTGCGAACGGGCTGATCTGTCTGATGGCGGCGACAGCACCACCCGCGCCGGGGCACTTGAACGCCTGCTCAAAATCGTACCGGACAATGCGGCCATCATCGCCACCACCGGCAAATGCGGCCGGGAACTCTTCACCCTCGCCGACCGGCCCCAGCATCTTTACATGGTCGGTGCCATGGGCTGTGCGTCAGGCGTCGGGCTTGGCACCTCGCTCAATACCGACCGCCCGGTCATCGTGCTGGATGGCGATGGCGCGGCCCTGATGAAACTGGGCGGCCTCGCCACCATCGGTGCCTATGGCAGGTCAAACCTGATCCATGTGGTCCTCGACAACGGCGTGCATGATTCAACCGGCGGACAGGCCACCGTCTCCCCCGTGGTTGATTTCGCCATCGCCGCACAATCCTGCAATTACGGACTCAGCCTGACCGCCGACAGTGCGGCAAGCTTTGAAGCCGCGATGAAACTGGCACTGGCCCGCCCGGCAGATTCCGGCCCCACCCTGATCCATCTGCGCATCACCCCCGGCTCCCTGTCCCCGCTCGGCCGCCCGACGGTCAAACCGCGTGATGTCGCCCGGCGGTTCCGGGATTTCGTAACCCGTCAGTGAGCATCCTTGAGCGTTATCTGACCCGGACATCAAAGATGGCCCTGCAACGCCTTTCAGAAACGCCTTGACGCAGAGGCCGCGGACACTAAAAGGGGGAACGAAATGGGGCCAAGAGTCTGACAGTCACGTTTCTCTCTCATTGGAGACAGCCCGCGAAATCGCAATTAACAAAGCAATTTCAAAGGTATGGACATACAATGGCCGGCTTAGCTCAGTTGGTAGAGCACCTGATTTGTAATCAGGGGGTCGCGGGTTCAACTCCTGCAGCCGGCACCATTCTTTTCTGACATTTCAGGTTACCCTCCTTGCATTCTGTATAGTTTCGGGTATCAGACTGTTGATTTGGACTGTCTGTCACCCACCTACGTTCAAGGTGTTTTCTTCTGGTCGCAGGGGTTGTATATCTTCCCGGCGTCAGGTGACCTGGGAAATCGCAGATCAGGTGAATAGCTTTGCAGGTGCCTGCATTGTTATTGTGTATGTGGAAAGTCGCGTACCACCCTGACAGAATATTCTGGTCGGCGCGGTGGTAGAGCTGGTTCATGCACCGGACTGCAAATCCGGGGACACCGGTTCGAATCCGGTCCGCGCCTCCAGCTTCCTCTTCTAAGCTGATGTTATGTCACCGTCATGGCTGCAGTGGTCGTATAGATGCTGCCGTCGTCATCGAACCAGGTGAACAGAAACTCACCTGACATTTCTGCGCGCATGTAAAATGACAGATACGGGTTGGCCGAGGTCGCCGGCTCAAGGGTGACATCAATCACCGGCTGGCCATTAAAGGTCGCGGTGAAGCGATTGATGATATGCCGCGGTATCTTGCCGCCCGTCCCGTCCGGTCGCTGACCGGACTCCATCCGATGCGTGATCAGGGTCTTGATCTCGATGACCTCTCCCTGTCGGGCGATCTCCGGAACCTTGGCGCGGGGGCGTGATCCGATCATTCTGCTATACCCCGCATCCGCCAACGGTCACCGTGACGGCAACCGCACGGGAGAGATAACGACCGTCGCTCAGTTCCGCCACGGCAAACAGGCGCTGACTTCGGGCCAGCCTGATCCGGGTGGAGAGCGACGCCCTGCCGCTTGCCGGCGTAAAGCGGGCCGTGATCACGCCGGGCAAGGGATTGCTCTCGCTGATCACCGTAATACGAGTGACATGATCCTGTTCGGTCATCGGTGACTCCACAGAGACAGTCATCGGTACAACGAAACCATCTTCGGCGATCTGCGGCAGGTCGAGAGACAACAGGGGACTGTCAACAGGCACGGCCCCGCCGGTAAATTTCGCAATCTCCTCAGCAACCCGTCTGGCATCTGCCAATGCCAGTGAAGGCCAGGCCAGACTGCAAACAGCCAGTGCCCCTGCCCCGCGCAATACAGATCGTCTGTTGATCATGGTCGTTCCGAATTTCTTTCCACAGTGATGCAGACTCTCCGCCAGTCATGTCGCTGATATTATCCCGAAACATGACGGTCGGAAATATCACTCACCGAAGCGTGAGATGCAGGCCTGCCAGCCGGTCAGTCGAGCGGACGTTCTCCTGTAATCTTCAACCCGTCCAGACAGCGGCAGAGAATATCCAGCGACCGGCCTGATGCCTGAACCATCTGGGGCAGGATCATCCATTCCAGCGTCCAGGCCATGCCGGAGCGCTCAAACTCATGTACCAGCGCACTATGCATGCCCGAATTCTGAGTTGAACTGAACCGGGCCAGCGTCACCAGCATTTCCGGCAGGATGGGATTACGTTTATGGGGCATTGCCGATGACCCGCCGCCGGTGGGCAGCACCACTTCCGCTACCTCATTTTGGGCCAGCAACACCAGATCCATACCGGCCTTGCCACAGGCTCCCGTGACATGGGACAGCCAGTCGGTGAAAGCGACGATGCGTTCCCGGTCGGCATGCCAGGGACGGCCGGGGTCGCCGAGTTCCAGCCGTTCCGCCAAAGCGGCCCGCAGATTCGGCCCGGCCTCGCCAAACTTGTCGAGATTACCCGCAGCCCCTGCAAACTGTACGACCAGAAGCCGTTCGGCCAGCCCGCCTTCAAGCCGTTCCAGCGCGGCAGCGAGCGGTTCTCTCCAGATCGCAATTCTGTCTGTAATGCGGATCGGCACAGCGCGTTGCATGCGCGTCCGGCCGATTGTGCCGGTTTCACCCGCCTGCCCGGCCAGATTATCGAGCAGAGCGATGGTCTGGCGCAGACGATGAGCGAGAATATCAACCACTTCGGCCAGCCGGAGGATCAGCGCCGTATCGATGACATCCTGGCTGGTGGTCCCGAAATGAGCAGACTTGCCATGCGGATCGCCCACTGCCACCCGCAAAGCCTTCACAAAGGCCGGAACGACAACCCCGTCATTTGCCACCCCGGCTGCCAGCGCCTCCATGTCCGGGTCAAACCGTTCACACCCCTCGGCAATGGCCGCCGCCGCGTCAGCCGAAATAAGGCCCTGTTCCGCCTGCACTTCCGCCAGGGTTGCCTCAAAATCCAGCATGGCACGAAGCTCGGCCTCAGCCGAAAACAACGGGGATATCTCCTCGTCACCCAGCAGGTCTGCGAAGAAAGGATGGTCAAAAGATGTAACGCTCATAAATCAAGGTTCCGATCTGCGATTCAGGTCTCCCAACAGTGCGCGGAGAGAGCCTGAAGGCCAACCGAAAATTCATCGTCAGAGCGTTGCCGCCACGCCCCGCGCCTTCAGTTCCGGCACCCCGAACATCGCGAGCTTCAGGCTTTCTGCAATTCGCCGGGCACGGAGCATGAAGTAATCCGGGACATCCGGATGCGGTGCCGTCTCGTTCAGGGTTTCCCCGAACAACTGAAGCCAGCGTTCAAAATGATCCGGTGTCACGTCCGATAAGCGCTGGTGGACCGGCACCGGCTGACCGGAATAGGAACCGGCGCTGAGCGCCACAGAAGCCCAGAAATCCTTCATTCTCGCGAGATGACTGTCCCAGTTGCCGGTAATCACCCCATTGAAAATCGGGCCAAGTTCCCTGTCCGCACGAATCCGGTCATAAAAGCTTTCGACCAGAAGGGAAATATACGCCTCATCAATACCAATGAGTGCCGCTTTGGCCCGGGTTTCCCGTCGCCGCTGTTCGGCAAATGACTGCACATCACTCATCATCTTTCTCCATCTGATAACAACCTCAGCAAAGCCTCGTCTTGCGACAGCAGTGATTGAATGCTGTATCGGTCGAGGACCGCGTAGAACCCTTCCACAGCTTCCGCCAGAACCGACTTAAGCCGGCAATCGGACGACAGCAGGCAATCCCCGCCATCTGACCGGAAGCATTCAACCAGTGCGCCATCTGCCTCCAGATATCGTACAATCTGCCCGACGAAGACCTGATCTGCCGGTGCCGCAAGTCGCACACCACCGGAACGTCCCCGGACCGATTCGACAAATCCGCCCTGCACAAGATGATGCAGTACCTTCGTCATGTGATTGCGCGACACCCCGTAATGCGTCGAAATTCCGGCAACCGTTGCCAGCCTGTCCGTCCTGACCGCCATATACATCATGGCTCTCAGCGCATAATCCGATTGAACCGTCAGTCGCATTTTTATCACCAATTTAACATGCATATAATATACATATTAAATTATGCAGCAAAAGATAAAGATGCGATCAGGCATCCGCTATCAGCACTCAGACAGGCTTGATCAGTCTGGGTTAACTGTCATATCCGGGATTCAGGCGGTCCAGCCTGCGTCGCAAGGCAGGCCATTCATGCACACCGATAGGCCGGTATCCTGCTGAGCTGTTGGCTTTGCGGTTACGCTGCATGGTGATCTCCTGCATGTCATCCGGGATCGGCATCAGTTCCGCTCCGGCCTGCTGGAAAGCCAGTTGCATACGGCAGGCACGTTCAGCCCGGTACATCCACATGAAGGCCTCTCCCGCGGTTTTGCCAACGGTCAATAATCCGTGATTCCGAAGAATCAGGATCTTGTTGTCCCCGAGATCCGCCATCAGCCGTTCCCGTTCCGACAGGTCAAAGGCAATACCTTCGTAATCGTGATAGGCAGATACAGCCATCACCGCCAGCGCATGCTGGGTGATCGGCAATATCCCGTCTTTCTGGGTCGCAACACCGGTTCCGGCATAAGTATGCGTATGAATGGCCCAGTTGATGTCCGGACTGGCCGCATGAACAGCACTGTGAATGGTATAACCGGCAGGATTCACGCCATTCGGTGATTCTGTCAGTTCGTTACCATCTTCATCCATTTTAACGAGGCAGGACGCCGTCATCTCATCAAACATGACGCCGAACGGGTTGATCAGAAAGCAGTCGGGCTGATCGGGAACGCGGGCAGACAGATGTGTTGCCAGCAGATCAGACCAGCCATACAGGTCCACCAGCCGGAAAGCCGCAGCAAGGTCGACCCGCGCCTGCCATTCGGCCTCCGAGACATTGAGCGGGTTCGGGATAGAATGGGACAAAATCAGTCTCCTCCGGAAAATCAGCACATTGAATAAAGTCCGGACAAAGAAGCATCATTTGTGCTGACAGAGTCAACCGTGCTAGCCACCTCACAGGCAACTGGTCGCCAGAGGGACAAGGAACATATGTGGAAAGCTATCAAACCGGTTCAGGCACTGCTGTTAAGCGTCGGTCTGCTGCTGATGGGAAACGGCCTGCAGGGAACGTTGCTGCCCATTCGTGCCGGCATTGACAACTTTACCACCTTCGACATCGGTATTCTTGGCTCCAGCTATTTCTTCGGCTTTGCAACCGGCTGCCTGATCGGACCCTACATGGTGCGGCGCGCAGGTCACATCCGCGCCTTCACCGGTCTGGTTGCCATCGCGTCAACCAGCGCGCTGATCCATGTCATGCTGCCAATCCCGCCAATCTGGTGGGTCTTCCGGGCGATGACCGGGCTCTGTTTTGCTGCACTCTACATGATCATTGAAAGCTGGCTGAACGAGCGCAGCACGAACGAAACCCGGGGCACCGTGTTCTCGATCTATACAATCATCAACCTGACTGTCCTGACCGCAGGGCAGATGATGCTGACCCTGTCAGACCCCGCCGGGTTTATCCTGTTCGGTGTCGCCTCGATCCTCGTCTCTCTGGCTGCCGTGCCGGTTGCCATGACCGCGGCCCCGGCCCCGGCCCCGGTCGGTGAGGTGAAGCTTCGCATCCGGCATTTGTACAGGGTTTCCCCTGTCGGCTTTGTCGGCTGTCTGGTTGTCGGGCTGACCAATGGTTCCTTCTGGGCACTGGGGCCAACCTTCGCACTGAACAGCGGGATGGATGTCTCCGGCGTTGCAATATTCATGAGCATCACGGTTATTGCCGGTGCTTTCGGACAGTTTCCGATTGGCCGGACATCAGATCGCATGGACCGGCGGAAAGTGATTGCCGCGATCTGCCTCTGTGCCTCGGTTTCAGCCGTTGCCATTCTGGTGCTGAGCAATCTCTGGACCATGGGCCTGCTGATCGGCTCGTTCCTGTTCGGAATTTTTGCCTTTCCGGTCTATTCCGTCTGCGTCGCCCACACGAACGACTATGTTGATCCCGCAGACTATGTCGAGACAGCCAGCGAACTGTTGCTTCTGTTTGCGGCCGGTGCCGTGATTGGCCCGATTTACACATCCTGGCTGATGACACTGATTGGGCCTCAGGCCCTGTTCATTCAGACTGCGGTGATCCATTTCCTGTTCGCCATTTTCGTCTTCTACCGGATGCGGGTCAGAACCACGCCCGACGATGAAGTCAGAGCCGATTTCGCCGAACAGCTGCTGAATGCCTCAACGGTCGGTGCCGTAACAATTACGGAAGATCCCGAAGGCGAGGCATATGAACCGGAAACTGAAGATCGCAACCTGAAAGACAAAGCCGGGGCCAAATCGGAGAAACCGCACGAACCGGCGTCATAAGGACAATTTCATGCCGTCATGTGAAGCGGTGAAGCCGAGAGCTGCATAAAACCGGTGCGCATCACTCCGGGTTTTGTCAGTTGTAAGCTGTACCAGGCCGCAATTCTTCTGGCGGGCCTGATCAATGGCATATTCAAACATCAGACGTCCGATACCCTGCCCCCGATAGGTCCGGCTGGTCCGGACCGATTCAATTTGCGCCCGCCACATGCCTTTGCGTGACAGCCCGGGAATAAAAGTGAGTTGCAGGCATCCCGCGATTTCGCCCTGCTTTTCACAGAGAACAAGACGGTTGTTCGGATCCGCAGCTATAGCGTCAAATGCCAGACGATAGCAGTCCGCCGGTGGCATGGCTGCGATTTCACGATTCTTGCCTAGAGTGTCATCCGCCAGCATACCGATGATCATCGGAAGGTCCGCCTCGACAGCATCCCGAAAAACGAGTTTTTCAGACATTTCAATAACCTCGTTAATATTCGTCGTGATTGATACCCCCTGATTCCAGACAGACTTAACTGAATGACCCTCAACGGATTGTGACCGTCATCACATTTGATCCGGCAGGAAATGTCTATATAGGTCACCGTGGGTAGGGCGCAGATATTAACTGAAGCGCTCTTAAGGTTTAAGACAATGACAATTCAATTTGGTCAGGCTGGAAACGCATCTCTTCGCTTCCTGAGCGATGATGTGCTTGAAGCATTACGTGCAACTTCTGGCATTTCCTCTTTTGCTGGCGATTCCGCACATACCGGTGTCACGACAACCGGTTTTGGGTGGGCGTCATCAGGGGATATTACCCGCGGCACCCATTTTTCAGGTGCTGTCTGGGCGAAAGTCACGAACAGTGGTCAGATTGTTCTGAAATCCACCGGCCCCTGGAACAGTGTCAAAAATCTTGAGGTTCTGGAATCCGGCCCTGCATCACTCCGGATCGACGGATTTGTTCACACAGATGTCGTGACCGGCGACGGCGGCGATTCAACGGTCCTCATCAATGGCGCCAAACGCGGCAATATCGTCACCGGGGATGGTGACGACAAGGTGGTGGTCGGTATCGCCAGCAACAATGCGGGTTGGCAGAATCATTTCAACATTGCAACCGGGGATGGAAATGACCTCATCCGTCTCAAGGCGGCGAACACTTCAAATACAGATGTCTATTCCGATGCGCACAACCCGTCGATCACGGATGGTTCGGTCACCACGTCGCTGATTTTTTCCGGCGCAGGTGACGATACGGTCATAGGCCATGGCAGTGCTGATGAAATTCATGGCGGGGATGGCAATGACATCCTGAAGGGGCGCGGCGGCAATGACAGCCTTTACGGTGAAGATGGCGATGACGTCCTGAAGGGTGGCCAGGGCAATGATATCCTTGATGGCGGTGCCGGCAATGATGATCTGCGTGGTGGCAGCGGGGATGACACTCTCACAGGCGGTGCTGGCAATGACACGCTTCGCGGCGGGGCCGGTAACGACACCCTGAGCGGTGGGGCCGGCAATGATATCCTGATCGGAAGCGGCGGAAGCGATATCGCCCTGTTCTCCGGCAATGCGGCCGATTACGAGATTAATTACGGTACCGGCACCATCACGGCGCTCAGTGGCGACGGCGGGGCTGATCAGCTCTCGGGAATCGAGACCCTGATCTTTGACGACATCACTCTGGACTGGGGCGAAACCCCGCCCGTCGTTGATCCGGGCCCGGTTTATATTCCGATCAACCCGGACGATGGATACGACATGGTCTGGCGCTCGGGCACGGGAACCGCATGGGCCATGATCAATGGCGACCCGGATGCTTCCAGCTATCTCGACCAGCGCGGGAATGACGAATTTCTCGGTCGAGCCGATCTGAATGGTGACGGGTTGTCGGAGCTGATCTGGCGCAATGGCACCTCCGGCTCTACCTGGGCCATGATGGGTGGCGACAAGGACGATGTGCTCTGGATGGATTATCGCGACGGCGACGAGTTTCTCGGTATTGCCGACCTGAACGGCGACGGAAACGATGATGTCCTGTGGCGCAATGGCACCTCCGGCTCCACATGGGCCATGTATGGTGGCGACAAGGACAACTCCATCTGGATGGATTTCCGGACCACCGACAGTCTGCTAGCACTGGGTGACTTCAATGGTGACGGCAGCGATGACGTGCTCTGGCGCAACGATACGTCCGGCGCGACATGGGCCATGTATGGCGGCGACAAGGATTCAACGCTCTGGATGGATTTCCGGGCTAATGACAGCATTCTTGCAGTTGCCGACTTTGACGGTAACGGAACCGACGACGTGATCTGGCAGAACAATCTGACCGGATCCGCCAACCTGTTTTTGTCCGGTAACAAGGACACCTCGGTCTGGATGGGCCCCCAGAGTGGTAACGAACTGCTTGCAGTCGCCGACTTCAATGGTGATGGCAGTGCGGATGCGCTGTGGCGTTCTGCCAGTGGCGCCACATCCGCAATGCTGGGCGGCGACCGTAACAACACGCTCTGGATGGAATATCGCGGCGGTGACGAATTCATGGGCGTTGGCGACCTGAATGCGGATGGTCAGTCTGATGTCATCTGGCGCAATGAAACATCGGGTGCCACCTTTGCCTTCCTCAGCGGCGATCGCACAAGCCAGCTTTATATGGGAGACCGCAGCGGTGATACCCTGCTGGACATTGCGGACTTCGATGGTGACGGCAAGGATGATCTGCTGTGGCAGAATGGCGATGGTGATGCCTATTTTGCCCGCGGCGGCGACGTCAATGATATCGGCTGGCTGGAAGACCGGTCGGATGATGAACTGCTGGATGGCTATCAGACCACGCCAACCGGATTGCCGGATATCGACGTTCCCTCGTCCTGATAATGGCTGCAAAACCAACCAGTACCCCAAAGAGCAAAACCGGCGTTCCGGATTCACAGGTTAAGGTCGACTTCCGGAGAAAACGGATTGTGCGACCTGTCCGTGCAATTCCTCACCGGGCACCGGCAGAGCTGTTTCAGGCGCTTGTTGCTATCGCGGACGGACTGGCTGTTGCACTTCCCACGCTGCTGATCTTTCGCGGTCATGCCAGTTCCGCTTTGCTGTTGAGCTGTGGTGCAGCACTGTTGTTCATCGTCATCAAGACCATTGGCGGTGGCTACGCAATGGTCAACCGGCGGGCAAGCGGGGATTACCTGCTGCGCGCCCTGCAACATGATGCCTCCCGCGCCATCCGGGACGCCATCACGGTGCTTCTTGCCTTTAGCATGTTCGTTCTGGTTCAGTTCACACTGTTCGGTTCGGCCGATTTTATCCGGACACTGGCTGCAATAGGCGCCTCCCTGCTTTTGCTTCCGTTTTCCTTTCTGCTGCGCCACTGGCTGTCGATGCGGTTACGCCGCGCCCAGTTCGCGCTCCGGCGTTCGGCAATCTATGGAGCCGGCCCTGATGGTGTCTCGTTGGCAAACAGGATTTCAAACGGCGAACTCGGAGAATCCAACGCCATCATCGGTGTCTTCGATGAACGCGACACCCGTATCGCTCTCGGCGGGGGTGTCGAAGCCATTGCCGGCGACTGGAATACATTGATGGAATTCGCATCGAACGGCTGGGTCGATACCATTTTCATCTGCATGCCCAGCCTGACCGCGGACCGGGTGCAATCGTTGCTTGCCCGCATGAAAATTGTCTCGGTCGACGTAATCCGGGCCCCCGTGGCAGACAGTGATGATCCGTTTACACCTCTCGCAGAACGCCCGCTTGGCGGATGGAACCGGATCATCAAGTCTGTTGAAGACAAGCTGATCGGCGGCATTGCCATTATAGCACTATCTCCCGTGATGGCGCTGATCGCCCTGGCCATCAAACTGGAAAGCCGGGGCCCGGTTTTCTACATTCAGGAACGGGTGGGTTTCAACAACCGGCCGTTCACCGTCTATAAATACCGCAGCATGTATGGCGATGGCGACGACGCCCGGAAGTTCAAACAGGCAACCCGGAATGATCCGCGCATTACACGGGTCGGTCGTATCTTGCGGCGCACCAGCCTTGATGAACTGCCACAGCTTTTCAATGTTATGCTGGGTACGATGTCACTGGTCGGCCCCCGCCCGCATGCGCCCGGCACGCAGACCGAGGGGCGCTACTTCCATGAAGTGATGGATGATTATGCCCATCGTCACCGGGTCAAACCCGGCATTACCGGCTGGGCACAGGTCAATGGCTTTCGCGGCGAAACCGATACCCGGAAGAAACTTGAAGACCGTGTTCGTCACGATCTCTATTACATAGACAACTGGTCACTTGCGCTGGATATCGAGGTGCTGTTCCGGACAGTCCTTGTCGTGCTGACTGATAAAAACGCCTATTGATCAGGTATCCTGCGCGGTCGGAAAAAAGGTCGCCGCGCCCGGCCACCAACAATCTCGTCTGTTGGCAATTCCCCCACAGGCTGATCTGAGACAACCCGGCCGGAGGGGAGAATTTCTATCGGATCCCGGCCAGACCTGCGCATGACCAACGATCCCCGGACAGCCAGTTGCATGACGGCCAGCGAGAACAGCAGCTGGATGACGTTGGTTGCTTTCAGCAGGTAACTTTCTGTCAGGTTCGCAAAGAAAAAGAAGATGATATAGAACGCTGAAAACTGGACCGCGGGCGCAGCATTCTCCAGCCGGACCGCCCTTCCGACCATGAACAGAAGCATGATGTAAATCAGCAGGAAAGCACCAAGCCCGACAAATCCTGTCTGCAGGACAAGGTCATAAAATCCGTTGTGCGAATCATTGGCCAGCCAGCCTTCATCCTTGACCAGTTGCCCGCCAAACCTGGGCACCTCCCAGAAACCGTCATAGCCATAGCCAAAATATGGCCGGTTTTCGACAAATCCGGCGGCGAATTCCCAAAGTCCGATGCGGCCGGTAAAGGAAAGTGGAATACCAAGAATTTCAACGGTTTCGCCGGTAATCAGCAACAGCGGATCCTGTTGCAGGACAGCCTGTAACGCCAGCGACAGAATTGAGAAGGCAATGGCAATGATCAGTCCCAGCACCACTACTGGTCGCCTGCGGAGCAGCAGGAAGACCAGACAAAGCAAACCGATGGCCGTAATGACCAGCGATGTCCGGGATCCGGTGTTCGGCAACACAATCAGGCCGACAATCAAGCCAACCCAGGCCAGCCCCTTCTCACGGTAATAAAACAGCATGAAGACTGACATGAGAATAAGCAGCGTCATCTGCCGGCCCAGCGAATTCTTCTGCCGGTAGATGCCGCTCCAGTCCCCCTGATGGTAGTAGGCTTCCATGGTCCCGATTGACGGAACAAAAATGGCCAGCAGCGCGGAAACAACACCGATTGCTATGAAGGTCGTAACGATGATGCGCAGCAGAACCCTGAATTCAAAACGCAGCGTCAGATAGACCGTCCAGCCGGTAACAAGCACAAACCCGATATATCGGGCTGCCGCCTGTCCGGGTTGTCCGCTCCACAGGATCGAAATGCCAACAAACAGGTAAAAGGCAACAATCGGGATTGCGAGATGATGATCAATCCAGCGAAATCCCCCCCGCATTTTTGTCAGCAGGATACTCCAGCCGACCGCCGTGCCGATGGCCACGAAGAAATCATTGATCTTGAGGCCGCCAACCTCCGGTGCCAGCTTCGGATCCAGCAGGCCGGAGGCAAACAGAAACACAATGCCCGCCAGCCAGAGCTCGAAACTGCCGGGGTTACGGTCCAGCGCAGCAGAACGCACTTCGCTGGGGTATCCGCCTTTCTGCTGCTGCCTGACTGCCATTATATCTTCCAGCCCGTCAATTCGCTCAGTCCGGCAGACCTGCGCCGGAGCGCCATAATGCTAAACAGGATAGCACCAACGCCAATCTGACCCAACAAACCGGGCCAGCCGGAAACAAACAGGCTGAACACAGCCACCCCCAGAGCCATCATGGCCGACAGGATGATGACCGAGAGAAGCTGTGCACCATCCACTGGCATGGGTAATTCCCGCCAGCCGACAGCCACCGATAAAGCCAGCGCCATAAGAGCTGTCAGGCAGGTTGCGGCGGCAGCCCCCGACAACCCGAGCCAGCGGGTCAGAAACCAAACCGAGACGATTGCCATCACCAGAGACAAAAGACTGATCACAGCCAGTGCGCCGGTCCGGCGAACCAGCATCAGGGAAATATCGAAATGCTGGCTTCGGATTGCCTCAATCAAAATTGCCAGGGCAGCCAGAGCGACAATGTTTACTGTCACGTCCCCGACAAATTCACACCCGAAGATCAGTGGTATCGCAGAGAACGACACAACCATCAGGCCATAAGCCAGAGGGATACCAACCAGCACCAGCCCCAGCCAGTTACGCCGCCCCAGTTCAAGAACCGTTGCTTTATCACCACGGTCATAAGCTGCTGCCATTCGTGGGTAGGTCACCAGATTAACCAGTGACAGGGGCACGCCGATAGAGCGACGGGCAAGGTCGTAAGCAACCGTATAAATGCCGACAGCTTCAACACCAAGCAGTGCGGCAATCACAAACCTGTCGACACGCTGTGTGGCAAGCCGGGCCAGCAGCGAGACAGACAAAGGTGCCCCGTAACGGCAGATTTCGCGCAGTCCGCCAACTGCGGGCAGGCTTTCTCCTGCCTCCGGCGACTTGCGGGTATCCGGCCAGATCAGCAGCCCCACAAATCCCGCGATCAGACAACCGGCTGCGTGTCCGTACACCGCCGCTGTCACTGTCGGCCCGAATTCCTGAATGCTGACGATGGCCAGTACCAGCGCACCCAGTGATCTCAGAAGAACCAGACCCGCAAAGCGACGTACCCCACCTGTCGCCCGTTGGGCTTCTGCCGTACCGGCGGCAATCGCCTCACCTGCCGCCATCAGGATTGCGGGCAGGATCAGCCCCGCCACCCAGGCTGGCAGGAGGCCGTTCTTCAGGTCCAGCAGCCGGACTGCGAGAAAACCGGCAAGCAGGGTGAAACTGATGAGATAGCCGAAAAGCAGACTGCGTTGCAGATCACCCCGACCGGAAGCTGCCGTCGGCAAAAACCGTAGGATCGAGCTTTCAAGCCAGTGAAACAGGCCATTATGCAGAATCACCGCAGCAGCCTGACAAAGCGCAAACAGGCCAAACATTTCTGGCCCCAGCAGACGGGCATAAATGATCAGCGCCGCCAGATTGGCCACAGCCGAGAGCCCCCTGCCCCCGGCAGACCAGACAACCCCGGCCCTGAGCGAAGATTCAGCCGTCATGACCAGACGCCCGCAGAAAACCTTCCGCCATGGCACCAACGCTATATGCATCGGCCAACGTCAGAGACTGCCGCGACAGACGTGCCCGAAGCTCCCTGTCATCGCGCAGGCGGGTCAGCGCAGATCGGATATCCTCCTCGCTTTCCGGATTGAAGAACAACGCATTCCCGGCTTCCGGTTCTCCCGCCACCTCCCGCATCGCCGGGATATCAGAGACCGCAATCGGCAATCCCGCACCCGCGGCTTCCAGCGGTGCCAGCCCGAAGCTTTCCCAAAGCGATGGCAGGATGAAAGCATCAGCCGCTGCGAACAGTCGTCCAAGGTCACGGGGCATGACCTCCCCCAGCAACCGGGTAGTACTATGCTTACCCAGACCGGATATCATCTGCTCAAGACCGGTACGACATTCGCCATCACCTGCAATCAGCAGAACCAGCCCCTCAAGCCCGGCCGCAGCCCGGATTAATCGCTGATGATTTTTGACATCCGCCAACCGGCCAACCGTCACGATGACACAGATATCTGCGGTAAGGTTGAAGCTCTGCCGGGCCTCAGCCCGTGATCCCGGGAAGACCGGCGGGCGTGCGACCCCATTTGGCACCAGTTGCAACCGGCGGACATAGCCATCCGGACGATCCTGCAATGCGGCGTGAGTCGTTACAGAATTGGAGATCACGGCGGAATAAACACCGATCGTTCCGAACAACAGATCGAGATGACGCGCCATCGCCGGAATACGCGACGGCAGACCCGTCTGGTTTGCACATCTGTTTGGAACGCCGGACAAAGCAGCAAACAGACAACCGAAAACATTGGCATAATGGCTGTAGGTAATCACCGTCCGCGGGCGTGTCTTGCACAGGCGACACCAGAGCCGGACAAAAATCCGGAGATAATCGAGGGTCCCGGCAGGTGGATGATCCATCAGGCAAACAACAGCCGCTTCATCCTCGAACGCGCCCCGTTTCCGGTAAAGAAACCATGTCTCCACGGGCAACCCGTCTGACAGATAGACACGGGCGTTTTCAATGGCACAACGCTGTGCCCCGCCCGCTTCCATCTGCGTCACGATCTGAACCAGTGAGGTTCGCATCTCTAGCGCTCTGACCGGGTCAGCAGACACCAGGCGGCAATCACATTTGTGACGAGATAACGCCATCCTTTGCCGACCGGGTCCTGCATCAGACGGTACAGCCATTCCAACCCGGCAGACTGCATCCAGCCGGGGGCACGCTTTTCGGCTCCGGCAAGATGCCCGAACAGGCCGCCACAGGTTTTCAGCCAGCCAACACCTGACAGCTGCTCCCGCATCAGAACACAGAACCGTTCCTGCTTCGGGCGCCCCAGGCCAACCCAGACGACATCGGGTCTCGTTGCCGCAACTTCTGCTGCAACAGCGGGAAAGTCCTCATCCGGAAAATAGCCGTCCCTTGATCCGGCGATAATCAGTTCAGGGTATTGATGCCTGACAGCAGCAACCGCAGCTTCTGATGTCTGCCCGTCTGCGCCGAGGAAATAGAAGCGTAGCCCCTGCTCACTCGCAAGCCGGGCCGCATCATGGAAAAAGTCCGTTGTTGCCGATCGCTCCGGGATTGCCTCGCTGCCGGTCAGGCGGGAATACAAAACCAGCGGCTGACCATCCGCATGGATGATATCAGCTGCGGCCAGCAGCTCTGAAAAAGCAGGGTCGGTGTGGTTCAGGGCCAGTGAATGACCATTCGCACTGAAAGCAATCCGGGGATATTGACGGCTTCCGGACCGGGCAGCTTCGCAATCCAGCCGCATCTGCTTTGCCAGCATCTGACGTGATGCAAGAACCACCGGCAACCCGCCAAGCCGACGCCTTGCCAGACCGTCAGTGACGGCCCCGGGCATTACAGCAACCGGTAGAAGATTGAGGGGATATAGCGACGACGGCCATTGAAGATCACAGCACTGACATAACCGTCATTTTCCGTCACCCGGTCGCGCAACAGTTCGGCCACCGGCTTGCGGGTACGTTCCGCCGAAATCACCAGCATGCTGGCATCGGCCCGCTTGCTGACCGTCAGACCGTCATAATTGCGGATCAGCGACGGGGAATCGATAATCACCAGCCGGAAATTACCATGCAGCGAATGCCAGAAACGGTCGCTGGTGCTCAGTTGAACTGTCCCGGAAGCCGCAACACTCTCCGGATCAATCCGGCTGACGATAAGGTTTGAAGCACCCAGCCGATGCAGGGACATATCGACAATCTGACGGCCCTGATCCAGTGCCTGCGAACTGGCCCGCCACAGCGACCGCGTGCTGACGGTGGTATCTTCAGCAGGTCCGGGATCGCCAAACCGGTCTGACAGTTCTTCGGCAATGACATCGAACTGGCCACGCCCCGATGTGTTCAGGTCAAGCAGCAGCACGTCACCGGCAATCTGCTGTGCCGCAACCAGCGCAAATTCCCGCGCTATCGTCGACGAGCCTTCACCGGGGGCCGCGCCGACAATCTGCATGATGACGCAATAATCATCTGCGATCGGTGGGTCGAGCATGAAATAGAGCCGGTTCATTTCCATGAACAGATTGAGCGGGCCACTGGACCGTTTCTCGTCGATCGCAAAGACATGCAGGTCAAGAGCCCGATGTGCGCCCTCTGCGCTGATGAAGACCGCACGGCTGATAGCGCGGACATAGATCACAGCAGCAGTCAGACCGATACCGACGATGAAGGAGAGGAACAGAACCTGTATCCGGATGTTACGGCCTTCAACCGGAACCTGAGCCTGCTCAATGACCCGGATTGTCGGATCTTCGAACGCGCTTTCCAGTGCCCGCGCCAGACGTTCCTGCTGAACCCTGCCGGCATACTGGGTATAGCTTTCAACCAGCACGATACGTTTCAGCTGCAGCTGGCGGTAGCTGCTTTCCGCATCATCGAGATCGCGCAGCTGTTTCTGTGTGATATCAAGGGCGGATTCGAGCGCACCAAGTTTCGCTTCAACCGACTGGCGTTCACCTTCCAGCAGAATGATCTGCTGTAACAGTGAGTCGTAGACCGTATTGCGGCCCTTGCGTTCCCGGTCAAGACGGATTGCGCGGAAGGTTTCAAGAATACGACGTGCCACATCAAGACGCTCATCAATTTCGCGAATGAACCGGCTGCCCTCACGATACCGGTCAGCCAGCCGGGCACGCTCCTGCTCCAGTTGCCGCACGGAATCCATGGCATTGTTCAGCGCATCCGTGTTGCCGTCTTCGACAAACAAATCGACTGTCTCCGGAATCCGGCTGATCGAACGTTCCAGTTCCGCCACCTTGGCGAACAGCGCCTCCGTATCGACGCCGGCACCGATCTGCTGGGTTTCAAGCTGATTGTAACGACCGATCAGGGCAGCCCGCTGAACATCCAGATCACTGACTCCGGTCAGTTCCCGGAGACTTGCCAGACGGGTATCCACATCAACAATTTCACGTTCGAGACGGTTCAGTTCCTCCGTCAGGACTTCCGGCGTGACATCCGAAAAGATATCCTGACGTTGGGTCAGATACAGTTCGATCAGGATATTCACCAGATCAGCCGCAATCTGTGGTGAGGGATGTTCGTAATTGATCGATATGACGTTGGTACTAGGAACCAGCTGAATTTCGAGATCCTGATCCAGCTCTTCCGCCGCCTTGATCTTCAGGGTGTTCGGGTCGTCCGGGCCAATACCGGCGGCAATCTTCGGGTATATCTTTTCCGGACCAATCCTGTTGACAGCAGCCTCCCGCAGGGCACGACTGCGCAGAATCTGGGCTTCTGCCTGAACAATACGGGCCTGTGCATCAAAAGACTGACCAAAGCCCGCTGACCCCAACTCACCCCCGGCCACATGTTCACGACTGACCAGCACCAGCAATCGTGCGGTAACGTCATAGATGGTCGGCAGGAAAAAGCTGGCCGCAATCCCTGCAACAATCGGAATCATCAGGGTCGCCATTACCAGCGACCGGTTATAAAAAATTTCCGTCAGCAGATCTCGCAGGCCATAGGCGGGGGGCGCACCGTGGCTACGGCTCTGCTGTCGCCGGCCTTCGGACGAAGCTTGTCCTTTGACGGGTTGCGGCGCGTTCATTTCAATCCGACAATATCACCGATTCGGATGGGTCGGTCTGACCATCCGATATCGGAATTCATCCAGATATCTGACCAGAGGCGATACCTGTTGAAAGACCTATCCTGCAAAATCCGGACAACCGGGCACGACAAGAAACCGTCTCGTCTTGTTACGCTGTTTGCAGGTTGCGTCATCTTTGCTTTCACCTCTGCGGGATGCTCAACGACAGCCCCCCAGCAGAGCAGCTCTCGTTTTCTCGCCTGGAGTGACGCCCAGCCTGCCTACAGGCTCCAGACGGGGGATCAATTGAGCATCGTTCACCCCTATTCTCCCGAATTGAATCAGGATGTCACGATCCTCCCCGATGGCCGGATTGTACTCCCCCTTGTAGGTGCGGCTTCCGCGGCTGACAAAGCTCCGGAGGAACTGGCTCAAGATCTTGAAAATAAATACCTTTCCGAACTCAAGGAACCCGACATCACTGTCATTCCCCGGACCATAGGCCCGATGAAGTTCGTGGTTGGTGGCGAGGTAGGAAATCCCGGTATATTTACTTATACAGGCCGAATCGGAGTGGTTGAGGCCTTGTTCACCGCTGGCGGCTTTGAAGACACGGCAAACCGCTCAACCGTCGCCCTGATCCGTCGCTCCGAAGATGACCAGCCGATGCTGAAAGTCATCGACGTTGCTGCCATCCTCTCCGGCACCGGCACAGAAGCGGACGTACCTCTTCAGCAATATGATGTACTCTATGTCCCGAAATCGACTGTGGCAGAAGTCGGGACCTGGGTTGATCTCTACATCACCCGGATTCTGCCGTTCAATCGTGGTTTCAGCTATTCTCTGAACAAGACCCTCGAATAGCGTCGCTCAGTCAATATTCTCAAGCATCCTGACGATTTCCCGCCGCGCCTTCGCTTCGTCATCTTCAGGGCGAAAATGCTGATAGGCCAGAACAGCAGCGCGCAGACATTCCTTGTCCGTTGCCGACCTTGACCGGGCATCCAGATAAGCTGCACGTACTGTCCGGATCATGCGCGATGACGGGGCAGCATCGACAACCTCCCCGGCAGCGCCACCACCTCGACGTTTCAGCAGAAAGACAATCAGAACACCGGAAGCAGCCCCTGCCGCATTCACAACCGCATCCATCAGTTCAGCCGTTCGTCCGCCGCCGGAGGCACCCTGAACCACCTCAACCAGCATCCCGCCCAAAATCAGGACTGCCCCGAAAATCATTGCTCCGGTCAGGCTTCCAACACTGAACCCGGCCAGCAAAGCCGCGACAAAGAAAAAGCTGAAATGCAGAACCTTGTCGTAAGGTGGCATCGCTTTTGGTACCAGCCCCGGTACAAACAATGCCACAATGCCAAAAATGACCATTGCCCCGATTCCCAGCCGGGCAAGCAGTCTCGCCATATTCCCCTCCCTGTTCGCCTTCCCTGATGCAGGGTAATCCATACCTGCCAGAAAACCCAAGCGGGTAATGCCAGCCTTACCGGAACAGAGTCAGTTCAGCCCTTTATTCAACACCGGCGGCACGACGGAACCGGTTCTTCAGCTCTACACCGTCATGGGTAGGCAGAACCCTCGGATCATCCGTCACATCGACACGAATCTGGGCAAAGACCGGGCCGTCAAGCCCGTGAATCTGCGCCCTCAGCATGTCCAGATCAGCCTCCGTCGAAACCGGCAGAGTCCGCCGGAAGCCACAACCTTCGGCAATCTTTGTCAGGCTTACGCCGGACGCCGTATGACTGTGCTGCATACCGGTTTCACCATAACGCTGGTTATCGATGACCGCGATCGTGAGATTTCTCGGACGCTGAACACCGATGGTTGCCAGTCCGCCAATCCCCATCAGCATCTCGCCATCGCCGGTCAGTACCAGAACCGGCCGGTCCGGTTGTGCCAGTGCCAGCCCCAGTCCCATCAGGCTGGCACCCCCCATGGCTCCCCAGAGATAGAAATTCAGATCATGATCGCCGGCAGCGGCCACATCCCAGCAGGCCGACCCGAGACCACAGACAACCGCCACCTGATCCCTGCCCGCAAGCAGACGGGAGACCGCCGGACGCCGTTTCAGCATTGTTCCGTTGCTTACCATACCTTCCTCCCGATCATGCGCTGAGACATCAGTACCGCCGCACTGCGATTGCCGTTAAAGACAAGGCTGCCGGCGCCATCAACCGTCTCGCATAACTCGTTCGTGTCATCGACCCGGTAAACCAGCCCGCCCATCATTTCGATAGCCGCACCCGAGTTCTGTCCCATTGGAATCTGCCAGGGATTGAACTCCGCCCATTCACCGCGCTGCGTGACCAGCATGAGCAGCGGAAACCGGCAAGTCGCCGCCAGTGACAGCATATTGACGCAGTTACCGACACCACTGGACTGCATCAGCAGCACGCCGCGCTCTCCGCCAAGCCAGGCGCCAGCCAGCAGCGCAATACCTTCTTCCTCCGTCGTCAGAGGAATCGCTTTCATGCTATCTTCGTTGCGACATGATTCAATCAGCCGGGCATGCCCCGCATCCGGAACATAGGCAACCTGCCGGATATTCAGTTCGATCAGCTTGGCGAACAGCTGATCCGGCCATTCCATCTGCATTGATCCCTCCATCTGTCTCCCCAGTCTGCAAAAGATGATGGCTTCATGCATAAAGCTTGATCCGGCACGGGGGAAGGATCATCTCGATAACATGACAAATGCAGATACAAAGATCGCCGTCATTGGTGCCGGCATCGCTGGCCTGTCCTGCGCCCGGACACTTACCTCAGCCGGGTATGACGTACATGTCTTTGACAAGGGACGTACGGCTGGTGGCCGCATAAGTACGCGACGCAATGAACAGGGTCTGTTCAATCATGGCGCCCAGTTTTTCACCGCCCGTGATCCGGAGTTTGCAGCCCTGGTTGAACAGTGGAAAACCCGTGGCCTGATCATCGAGATGTCAGAACAACCTGCTCAACTCGGCACGCCCGACACCACACCTCCTGCGACCAGACGTTACACAGGCGCACCGGCAATCAACGACCTCGCCCGGTCCATGGCACAAGACCTTGCCGTACACTGCGGCATTGAGATAACGCGGGCAGAGCAGATCAGGGGCAAGTGGTTACTATCGGACCGGGCCGGTCAGACTATCGGGCCGTTTGATCATCTTGCCGTTGCCCTTCCGGCCCCTCAGACAGCGTCACTTCTAACGGAAGTCAGGCCTGTAAGGACTGCCGCTGAAAGCACCGCTTACGCTCCCTGCTGGGCAGCCTGGTTCACGACCAAAGCCGCTCTGACAACCGGCTGGTCGAGTGCCTTCATTGCGGACCCCGTACTGTCGTGGGCAGCCCGGCAGCAAACCAGTAATACACAAACCGGTTTTGTGCTGCATGCGACCGCAGAATGGTCAGCGGACAATCTGGAGCTGGAACGCCCGGACGCTGCACGCAGACTGGTTGAGGCATTTCAGAGCCTCATCAAAACCCGCATCGACACGGATTATCTGCGTGGCCACCGGTGGCGGTATGCCCGGGTGACAAAAGCTCTCGGTCAGGATTGTCTCTATCTGAATGACCGGAGAGTCGGTGCCTGCGGCGACTGGCTGCGAGGCCCCCGCGTCGAGGAGGCGTGGCTCTCAGGTCGGGCGCTGGCAATAGCTATCATTGAAGATGGCTGAAACCAGATGCCAGGTCAGTCCAGCAGATCGAGAATGAAACGCGGCAGGGCAAATGCACCCAGATGCAGGTCCGGCGTGTAGTAACGGGTTTTCATCTGCAGGGCTGCAAAACGGCTGCGAAGCTGCTCAACCGGTACAGACGCAAGACCCGGATTCATGGTTGAGAAACCAAGCGTCATATGACCACCGATATAAGTCGGCACACTGATCGCAAAGCAGGTCGAACAGGGGAAAATCGCCTGAAGCCTGTTCAGGGCAGGCCGGAAGGCACCCGGCTGCAAAAAGGGCACGCTGTTCTGTGTGACCATGACTCCGTTATCAGTCAGGCGCGCTTTGCAGTCACGATAGAAGGCATCGGTAAACAGTACCTCGCCCGGCCCGATGGGATCCGTTGAATCAACGATGATGACATCAAACTTCTCGTCGCTTTCGGCAACATATTTGAGGCCGTCTGCGATTACCAGATCAGTCCGCGGATCGTCAAAAGCACCCTCAGAATGCTTCGGCAGATATTCACGGCTGAGATCGACCACCGTCGGATCAATCTCCACCATCGTGACTTTCTCAACACCCGGATGACGCAGAGCTTCCCGCAGACAGCCGCCATCACCACCACCGATGATCAGCACACGTTTCGCTGCGCCATTGGCCAGCAGCGGAGTATGCACCATCATCTCATGATAGATGAACTCGTCCTTTTCGGTGGTCTGGATAACACCATCCAGCACCAGCACCCGGCCGAACTTGGGATTCTCGAAAATCACCATGTCCTGAAATTCGGTTTTCTCCGAAAACAGGACTTTGCTCACCTCAAACCGCTGCTGATATCCATCATGCAGCGTCTCCGAAACCCACTCCGTCAAGGGAGAAGGCCCCGGCGATGTTCCGAGAAGCCGATATGTGAAGGCTTGAATGCCTTTTTGATGACCTGCACCGCCTTATACGGGTCGCAGGCACCGCACATGAATACGTCAACCGCAGCAAAGTCGCGCTCCGGCCATGTGTGGATGCTGATATGCGATTCAGCCAGCACCACAACACCGGACACACCGGTCGGCGTGAAATGATGCATATGGGTGTGCAGGATCGTCGCTTCGGACGCCAGAGCAGCTTCTTCCAGCGAAGCACCAATCTGATCGGGGTTGTCAAGATTACTTGCGCCCCACAAGTCCAGCAGCAGATGCGTACCGGCAAACTTCAATCCGTCTTTTTCGACGAAGAAGTCAGATTCGTTTTCTGTCGACGGCCAGTTCGTTTCGGTTTCAACCGAATTTTCGTGGCTGTCCTGATGGTCTTGAAAAGCAGAATGGTCCATTGACGACTCCCAAGGGAAGGGGTGGTCCGAAAGCGCGGGTTTGTGAGGCATTCCCGCACCGGATGCAAGGGAAAAACGTAATTATTTTTATGACAGTTTCCAGACACTCCCGAGGAATTTTCTTAAAGCCCCGAATGCCGAACGAAAGCCCCGTCAGTTGATGGCACTCAGGCCACCGCCCTTCAGGCGGTCACGATAGTTTGTCATGAAAGCCTGGAACTGCTCGACATCCTTCACCTGATTCTGAATCGTCCTGTAATCAATCAGGCCCTTGCTGGCTGCCGATGTAATCAGCTGGAAGGCTTCTGCCAGTTCTGTCTTGTTCATGGCATCACCAAGACGGGTCCGCAAATCCCGCAGTTTTTCCTCGTTTGCCGCCAGCGCCAGCGCAATCGCCCAGTTCAGCGCATATTGCGCCGTCTCCGTTGATATCTCGCCCCGCCGGTCAATCGGGCCCACCAGACGGCCAAAGATTACCGCCGACCGGCGCCAGTCCTTCATTTCCGTATAGGCTTCCGCCCGCAACAGATTAGCGTCCTTGCTGCCGTCATTATCAAGGGTGACAAGCGCGCCCTCGAAATTATCCTGCTCGATCTGGGCTCTGGCCCGGATATGACGGCGCTGTTCAACCAGTTCTTCCGGCATATCCTCAATCTGGCTGTCATCCAGTGCTGCAACGGTTGCGTCGGGTTTGCGATCAAGCAACTGGATCAGCGCCAGTCGCGTGCCGACCCGTGCTTTTTCAACACCGGTCAGCCGCGTCTCAATCTGGTCCCGGAGAATACGGGCTGCCTGCGGCAGCAAATCCACGCCGACCAAACGGTCTGCCAGCTTGCGAATCAGTTCATCGCCCCGTTCCCCACCCGGCGTCAGCTCCCGAAACTCGTTATAGAGGGAGATCGCCGTCACCGGGGGTATCGCATCGGCGGCATCATTCAGATACAGGTTCTCGAAGATATCCTTCATCAGCTGCGTTACCGCCTTTGATTCAGGTTTCGACGGGAAATTGCTGACCAGTGACTTGTAGGTCTCCAGCGCCTGCCGGTAATTCCCGGCTTCCAGATAAAAATCCCCCATCCGGCGCAGTAACTGGAATTCAAACGCATCACCCCGCCAGACAAAGCGCAGTTTTTCAAGCTCTTCGGTCGCCTTGCTGGCATTGATTTCTTCGGTCCGGAACAACAGTTCGATACGTGCCAGTGCGGCCCGGGAGCGGGCATAACGATCCGGCCCGTTCTCGACCTTCTCCCATTTCGCAATCGCTTCCTCATAATCGCCGGTCAGTTCTGCCAGCGCCCCCTGCAGACGCTGCAGTTTCGCCTGATCACGGGCCGTCGGGTTTTCCTGTTCCAGCATCCGCAGGAATTCCTCGGCGCTTTTGGCATCACCCAGGGCCAGCGTTGCTTCGGCACCCAGCAGGGCCAGCTTTCGCTTCACCGTCTCCGGATAGTCCGCAAGAATGGCCCCGCCCGAGCGCATAGGCAGACCAGCCCGTTGCAGATCCCCTTCACGGGCCAGCACCGCGCCTCGCCAGAGCTCTATTTCATCGACACCATCCAGACGCTCATGAAAAAGGTCTTCCCGTGCCCCCGGCAGATTATTGTTCAGTAACCGCGCGCCCCCACGCAACGCCCGGAAAGCCGGATCCGACAGAATTTCCGGATCAGATTCCGCCATCAGCGCCAGGACACCCAGCGTCTCGGCACCCAGACCATTGGCAAAGTAGAACCGGGCCAGTTCCAGACGCGCCGGATCCCGCTGACTGCCCCGTGATGTCGCAACCGCATTATAGAGACGCTGCTTGTTACCCAGAAAACTGCCGTTGCCGACCCAGACCGGCAAATCGAAGATGCGTGACGCATTTCCGGTCCCGCCAAGCGATTCTCCCTCGACTTCCTTGTTCTCAACCGACAGGGCCAGACCACTCGGCCGGGTGATGACGGCACCGGTTCGCGTCGGCTGAATGACAATATCATCCGCAAATGCGATCAGTGCGATGCCCTGCACAGACGGCAGAATACGCATATCCCGCAGGTCGCGCATCTGGACCACACCGGAACCAAGCGGGACAACCGGAATCGCGGTAATCCGGTCACCCACATCAGGATCAACGAACTGCACTGGTGCAGCCGGTTCCGGTACGGGCAGCAGAATACGTGACCCGGATGCCAGACCAACCTGCGGAATGACAGCAATCGGCTGCTGTGGTTTCAGTTTCCCCGGCGCAACATCAACAATCCACAGCAACCCGTCCTTGCGAACCTGCGGGGCATATCCCGGCGGAATCGACATGCGCACCGCACTGCCGCGCTCACCGGGCAACTGCTGAATATCCGTCGCCACATCGGCGCCCAGCCGCTTCAGCAAAGCCAGATCGAATTCCCGTTTACGGTCAAAGACGACCCAGAGGAATCCATTACGCATAAAGATCGACGCTGCCGCCGGATCACGCCATTCAAAACTGAGGCTGACCGAAGGCCCTGTAGCCACCGGCTGTTCTGCCTCTGGCGCTGCCGGTGCGGCAGGAGAAACAGACGGAGCGGCCAGTTCAGCATCAGCTGACTTGCGCGGCACCAGCACAACAGGCTCACCCAGCGGTTTCGGCTGGGCCGCAGCCGGTGCCGGCTCTGGTGGTGCTGCGGGAGGTGTCGGGACGGAAGGCTCAGGCGTCTTGCCTGCCACCTGCGGTGCAGGCTCGGCAGGCGCACTGCCATCACTGAGGACATCAACCACGATCTTTGGACCGGACCGGAAATGCCGGAGCCGGATACCATCAGCCACGTTCAGTGTAACCGAGAGGTTGCCACCTCCTGCTGCACTGACCGAACGGATATTCTTCGGCAGCGACCGGGAAAGCGCAGCGGCATCAATGCGCCCCGGCGCACCGAACCTGACGACAACCTTGTCGTCTTGCTGGTCCACCGCATAATCAATGGTTCGCGACCAGTCAAAAACCACCCGGCTATATCGCTCATGCTCACCGGTCCGCACACCGATCAGCGGTGGCCCCGCAGGCGCAGCCGCCCGCCCTGAGGCCGGCGGGCTGGTTCCCGGAGGGTTCACGACATCAACGACCACGGAGGTTCCGGATCCAAAACTGCGAATATCAACCGGCCGGGTCAGCGTGAAACGCGCCTGCCGGCCAGCGATACGCCCGTCAGAAACATACTGCCGCAGCAGACGTATCGCCGGTGCCAGATCAGAACTGAGCGGCTGAGTGAATTCCACCACCAGTTCATTGCCTTCAATCCGCGCCTCGAAAACAACCGGTTGCGGCCAGTTGAACACCAGCCGGCCATAGCCATCATGTACCCCGCCCCGGGTTTCCACCGGCGTTTGTGCTGAGGCGCTGGCTGCCATCAGCATGGACATAAAGACGACGAGACTGACCAGGAAGCGCATCAATAGCCCCCCTGCACAGTCTGCAGAACAATGATGTCGACACGCCGGGCCACTTCAAACCGCTGCTCTTCGGGCATCGTCAGCGGCACATCCGCAAACCGGCTGTCGGCAAATCCGAAGGCGTAAATCGCGTCCTCATAACCTGCCCGGCTCAGTTCGTTCACCACCGCCCCGGCCCGGGCCAGCGACAGCTCCCAGTTTGACGGAAAGGCGCCACTTTGTGGTGGTGCCGGGTCTGTATGCCCGCCGACCGCAAGCTGGTTACCCACATTCCTCAAAAGTCCGCCCAGCCGGAATACCGCAGCGCGGGCATCATCACGCAACACCGCACTGTTGAGGTCGAACAGAATCCGGCCCGGTAATGATATCACCATCCGATCCGCCATCATGTTGATCCGGCTTTCGCCAAGGATCGGATCATCAGCAATATTTTCCCGCAGCACTGCATTCAGGTAATCCAGATTGATCGCACGCTTGCGAAATGTCTTTGCGATATTGAGCGGTGCGGCCGGCGGTGTGTCACGAAGAACCTCAGTCGGGGCGACGGTGCGGTTCAGTGCGTCAATCATCTTCTCCCAGACATCAACCTTCACCGATGACATGGAAAACAGCATGACGAAGAAAGTCAGCATCAGAGAGACAAGATCAGCGAATGTGATCATCCATGCAACGCTGGCTTCTTCCTTTTTGGCGGGTGTGTCATGGCTCATGACTGCGGCGCCTCCAGATTGAGTACCGCATCACCACGGGGCCGAACAGAAAACAGAATCCGGACTTCGTCGGAATCTCCGGGATGAAGCCCGACCGAAATACTGTCTGGCGGCCCGCCACGAGATGTATATTCGCGGGCAATGGCTCCAAGGCGACGGCTTTCCAGAGTCGGCGCAATCGGTAATGTCCGCCCGTTCAGATAGACAGCCCCGATCAGAACATCCATTTCAAAACGAAGCGTATCAGGACGGGAACTGATAACTGCGATGATACCATCAAACAGCTGATCACGGGAACTGCCGGGACGCAGCTCCGCCTTGCCCTCAAAAAACAGACTGTTGACCGGGAACACGGCCTGCATCTGCTCGCCCGGCTGAACAACGGTAACTTTCACCGCAGGAATAAGAGTCTCGAAAAGTTTTGCCGATGTTTCAATAAACGCCTGCGCCTGAAGTACATCGCCGGTTTCAGCGTTGAAATTACGCAGGTCACTCTCGGGTGGCAGCAATGTCGAGAACGTCGAGGTAAGGCTGTCCATCACGGCATCAGCCTTGATCTCCTCAATTGTCGAGATTGCATTCAGCAGAATAAAGAAAGCGAGAATAAGGAGGTAAAGCCCAAGGAAAAGCGTCAGGCTGGGGTCTTTTTTCGGGGCGCTTTCCGGGGGCAGTTCGTCATTGCCGTTCATGGTACCACGGCATGTCAGCCGACACCGCTGTCGGAGAACAGCTTGTCGATGTCATCCTGTGAAGGCTTGTCCTGCTGGCCGGAAGGCCCGTCCAGCAGTCCGGCGTTCTTTTCAGCAGCCCGGCTTTCCGTCATCTCAGCAGGCAGCGGTCCATTAGCCGCGATGTCCAGTAACTGCCCGGCTTTGTCGCAACGCTGCCCGACAATATCCTGAAACCCGCAAGCTGTGAAAATGTCTGATAATGCAGCATCCTGACTTTCCCCATTCTGGATCGCCTCACAGGCATCCATTATAGCATTTGCTGCAGTTTCTGTATCTGTACGAATTTCCTCAATCAGCAGCTTCAGATCAGCCAGAGAGGAGGCCAGCGCCCCTCTTGCCAGACCGTCCTGCAGGGCCGTCAGAGACGTCTCGATACTTGAAAGCCGGGTTTGCGGATGATCCTGGCTCCGGGCGACAAGGCCGCCAAGTTCATCAACCAGACGCACCAGACCAGCCTCACGGCTTTTCGAGGCCGGTTTTTCGGCCAGTTGTTTGATGCGACCGCTGGTCATTCCGCGTCAGCGTCAGAACTGGCCGATAACGCTAGCCATCTTGCCTTTGAGCGTATCCGCATTGAATGGCTTGACGATATAATTCGAAACGCCGGCCTGTTTGGCAGCGATGACATTCTCGGACTTGCTCTCGGCCGTCACCATGATGAAGGGCAGTGACCGAAGCTTTGCGTCTGCCCGTACTTCCTTGAGCAACTGCAATCCCGTCATCGGCTCCATATTCCAGTCCGAAATGACGAGCCCGTAGTTCTTCGTACGCAGCTTCTCAAGCGCTGCCGACCCGTCACTGGCTTCATCAACATTGATGAAATTAAGCTGACGCAACAGATTGCGCATAATCCTGAGCATCGTCTTGTAATCATCGACGATGAGGATGTTCATATTCATATCTACTGCCATTTTCTCACTCACTATTCAGATCAGTTTGATACTGCGCCATATCCAGTCGAACGACAGACAATCAGAATAACCTGACTATCAGCTAATTTCTTACTAATTTGCTGCATTCTGGCCATTACTACCACCCGGTTCCGGCAAATTTCTGCCATCGAGCAGTTTTACTGTCAGTTCATTAGCCTTCTCGACTGTCATATTAGCCATAACGGGAGCCAGTTTTGCCTCACGCATCTGCTCGGCGATGGAAAGCAAAGTGGCCATTTCCATCGTATTAAAGATGGCTGCCGCATCTTTTGGTTTCATTGATTCATAAGTCTTAACTGCACGACGCAATTCACGCAGTTGCTGCTCGTCATGCTTCACCAGCAGGCCATCAATAACGCCCTGAAGTTCCTTCAGCTCGACAATCTTGCGGTCAATCCTGGTTTCTGCGGCCGACAGCAGGTCCTGCCGGCGGTCGATCTGCCGCTCACGCTGTTCCAGCTCTTCACGGCGGGCCGCAAGCTGTTGCAGGGTATCGATTTCCGTCTGGGTCAGATTCAGCGCCGACAGCCCCGGATCAACCGGTGCCAGCGGGGGCGGAGATGACGGTGCTGTTGCTGGCGCAGCCGGAGCAGAAGCAGCCGGCGCCTGCTGGCTATCTGCCGGCGGTGATTCCTGCTGTGCAATCGCACTCGCGACGGCGACAGCCGGTGCCTGTCGGCCATAATACGGGTCGGTGATAACACCCCAGATTGAATTCAGTTTCACCGTCAGCAATAACGCTGCAGCAAAAATCGTTATGGGAAGAATTCTGAGATATTTCACAGCAACTTCCTACCGGGCAGACTTGAGGGCTTTGAGCAATTCCTCGCTCGGGCCTGTTCGGTCAGCTTTCGTATGCGCATCCGGGTTCGGGGCCGCCTTGGGCATTCCCCCGGCGACCTTCCGTCCTTCTGAAATGCCAGCTTCAAGTTCATTGGCAAGCCGGTCACCGCGCTCCGTAAAGAATTCCAGTTCATCCCGCAAAACCTGCGCCCGCTTGATTCTCTGATCCAGTTCCTGGGCTGTCCGGTCAGCCGCCCGCCGCAATTCCTGAATGCTGCCCTGCGCACGCTGGGTCGATTCATTAAAACTGGTAATCATCTGGCCAAGTTCCGACCGGCTGTCACGAAGCGTGCGTAACCGGCGGTTGAGTGCAAAGGCAAAACCGATCGTCGCTGCCAGCAGCAGCGCCAGAATAATATCGAGGATCAATGACCAATCCATAACAGCCCCATCCTGATCCTGTTATCCCTGTGCACGGTCACGGGGTTTTGCCTTCTCATCAATCCGGATCGCAATCTGTCCGTTACGACGTCCCATCTTGCCCTTGAACAGTTCAATATCACCACACCGCAGGGCAACCCGGGAATCCGGGGTCGCATTCAGCATCAGCCGGTCGCCGACCTTCAATGCAAGTATATCCTGCAGTGACAGTGTTTGTTGATCCAAAACTGCCCCAAGATCAATGTCGGTTAACCACAACTCCTGCGCCAGATGGGTTTCCCAGATCGAGTCCCGTCCGAATTTCTCACCCATGAACATCTGAAGCAGCAGTTCGCGAACCGGCTCCAGCGTCGCATAGGGAATCAACAGTTCAAGGCGCCCGCCACGGTCTTCCATATCAATCCGCAGCTTGGCGCAAATCGCTGCGTTTGATGGCCGGGAAATAGTGGCAAAACGCGGGTTGGTTTCCAGCCGGTCAAACCGGAATGCAACCGGGCTGAGAGGATCAAATGCCGCGCTGAGATCATCCAGGACGACATGGATCATCCGTTCCACCAGATTGCGTTCAATCGTGGTATAGGGCCGACCTTCAATCCGCATGGCAGCCGTGCCGCGGCGTCCGCCAAGCAGCACATCGACAATCGAATAGATCAGGGCAGAATCAATCGTCAGGAGCCCGTAATTGTCCCATTCCTCAGCCTTGAAAACACCCAGCATCGCCGGCAGCGGAATTGAATTAAGGTAATCACCGAAACGCAGCGACAAAATGTTGTCCAGCGACACCTCGACGTTATCCGAGGTAAAATTCCGGAGCGATGTCGACATCATCCGGACCAGACGGTCAAAGACGACCTCCAGCATCGGCAGACGTTCATAGGAAACCATGGCGCTGTTGAGAATCGCCTGGATTCCCGACTGCTCGCCCATATCATCGCCGTCATCGTCGAAACCGAGCAGACTGTCGATTTCATCCTGGTTGAGAACGCGGGTCGTTTCACCACCACCCCCGTCATCATCATCGCCGTCCATCATGGTTTCCCATTCGGCCGCCAGGTCGTCGTCTTCTCCGTCGCCGTCGCCGCCACCCTCGCCGCCTTCTGAATCGAGCATGGACTCCCAGTCTTCGGCGACGTCCTCGTCGTCACCTTCCGGTGGTAAATTCTGATCGGTCAGGCCACTCATTGCACAAGCATTTCCTTGAACAACACATCACGCACGCGGGTTGGGCGCGTCGCCGCATTCACCCGGATCAGCAGTTCTTCACGCAGACGATAGATACCTTCCGACCCCTGCAGGTCTTCCTGTCGCAGTTCGCGCAAATAGACTGTAAAATTATCAACAATCCGGTCGATGACCTGCTCAATCCGCGGAACGTCTTCCTGAGCGTTCAGTTCAAGCGCGACACGAATTTTCAGGAATTCCTTGCGACGACCATCCGAATTCAGATTCACCAGCATTTCCGGAACTTCATAGAAAACACCAATCTCGTTGACTGTTTCCTGCTGTGGCTGGGCTTCCTCTGCCGCCGGCTCACCCCCCGTAATCATAGCGATGATCGGATCTGCCAGCCCCATGAAATAAGCGCCAGCACCACCACCAATCAGCAGCAGCAACGGCACAACGATCAGCAGCAGCTTCTTCTTGCCGCCTTTCTTTCCGCCACCTTCATCGGAGCCGGAATCAATGTCGTCACCCATTGGTTCGTCGAGATCGTCGTCCGCCATATCCGCCTGTCACCGCCTGAGCGGCATCCTTTCACTGCCCGAAAAAAACTTCGGGTCCACCCTGTAACCTATATCAGTTCATGGATGCCGGGGGAACGCAAACCAGCCAAAACTGATCCTTTATCTTAGTGTTACAGGGTTAAAAAAGCCTTTCCGCCGGCCTGATCCGGGAGGTCAGCGACCGGAAGCGGCAATAATTGCCTTCCCGGTGGGTCGATTTCGTCCCCCAGCCGTCCCCTCAAACCGACACACAATAGTTAATGCATTGATTTCATTGATTTATTTTTCTTGGCACGGCTCCTGCTACAGGAATGGCAGCTAATAACGCCACGCCGCTGATACAGGCCGGAGACGAAAATGGAAAACCTCACACTCGTCGCATTATCGCGAATGAGCGTTCTCAGAAACCAGATGGCGACAATCGCCAACAATGTCGCAAACGCCGACACTGACGGTTTCAAGAGCGAACATGTCATGTTCGATGACTACGTTGTGAAGACACGGGGCGGCGAATCGAGCCTGAAGGCCAAGATCGCCTTCGTGTCCGATGTTGCCTCCTACACCGACCTCAGCAAGGGCCCGCTGATCGCGACAGGAAACGACCTTGATGTTTCCATCGCCAAGGAAGGTTATTTCGTCGTCGAAGGCAGGAACGATAACGAATACACGGCCAACGGACGCTTCTCGCTGAACGCAGACGGGGAACTGATCACTGCCGGCGACAAGCGTGTTCTGAACACGGATAACGAGCCCATCGTGATTGATGGCGGTGTCTCCACCATCGATATCTCGCGCGACGGCACCATTTCGACCGACGGCGCAGAAATCGGGAAATTGCAGGTCGTCAGATTTGACAATCCGCAGGAACTGGAACGCATCGCCAACGGCCTGTACCGGGCACCCCAGCGGATCACCCCGCAGGTGATGGATAACCCCGATCTGGTCCAGGGTTCGATTGAGGAATCAAACGTCGAACCGATCCTGCAAATGAGCCAGATGATTGAAGTACACCGCGCCTATGAAAGCACCAGTCGCCTGATGAGTCAGGATCATGACCGGCAGCGCAAGGCCATCGACATTCTCACCCGCACCAACTGATCCGTCGATCAGCTGAACGATTAGAAAAGGATAACGACATGAGATCATTGAGCATCGGCGCGACGGGAATGCTGGCACAGCAGACGAACGTCGAGATTATCTCGAACAACATCGCGAATATGAACACCACGGCCTATACCCGGCGCCGGACTGAATTCCATGACCTGCTGTATCAGGATCTGCGGCGCGCCGGTTCGACCAGTTCGGACAATGGTGACGTTGTGCCATCCGGCATTCAGCTCGGCCTTGGTGTGCGCACCGCTGCGGTCTATCGCATCACCACCCAGGGCAATATCCTGCAGACCCAGAACACCTTTGATCTGGCCATTCAGGGCAAGGGTTATTTTGCCGTCGACCTGCCGTCCGGGCAGACCGGCTATACCCGTGACGGCTCGTTCCAGCTGAACGCAGACGGACAGATGGTCACCCATGACGGCAATACGGTACAGCCGGGCATCACGATCCCGCAGAACGCCATCAACATCACCATCAATGATTCCGGCGAAGTGCTGGTGACTCTTGATGGTACCGTGGCACCCCAGAATGTCGGCCAGATCCAGCTCTCCCGGTTCCAGAACGAAGCTGGCCTGAGCGCCATCGGGGACAACCTATTTGTCGAGACTGACGCATCTGGCAACGCAACAACAGCAAATCCGAATTCAACCGGGTTTGGCAGCCTGCTGCAGGGTTATCTCGAAACCTCCAACGTTAATGTGGTCGAGGAAATCACCAATCTGATCACCGCACAGCGCGCCTATGAAATGAATTCCAAGGTTATTGAAACCTCCGATCAGATGATGGCGACCGTTACAAACATCCGATAGGCGAAACCTTCTCCAAGGAGAGACAAGATGAAGAAAATCATCCTGACACTGGCGATCGTTCTTGCAGCTCATTTCATGGCTGCCCCCGCCATCGCCGAACTCGACGGAACGCCCCTGCCCTCATTGCGCGGGCATTCAGAGGTGGACGACAATTACATTCGCCTCGGCGACCTGTTTGCCAACCTGCCGGAAGATCAGCGCGAAATTTCTGTTGCCTACGCACCGAAACCCGGTCGCAAGGCAGTGTTCGACGCGCTCTGGCTGTATCGGGTCGCCCGGCATCACCGCCTGAAATGGCGCCCGATGAGCCGCCTTGATCAGGCAATCATCACTCGTCCAAGCCAGATTATCGGCCAGTCCGATATCGAGCAGGCAATTTCTGCAGCCCTGTCCGAACGGGGCGCGCCGGACCGCTTTCAGATCGAATTCACATCCCGCAACCTGACCCTGCACATCCCCCAGGATGCAACGACGGCAATACGGATAGAAGACCTGCAGTATCAGCCGGGAGACGAGCGTTTCGCAGCCATCCTTGGCATTTCAAGTGACATGGCCAGCGGCACCCGCACCCGGGTTTCCGGACGCATCCACCCGGTCGTTGATGTCCCCGTGCTTAACCGGCGCATGGAAAGTGGTGACGTGATTTCGGAAAATGATATCGAATGGCTGGAACTGCGCCAGGACCGGATTGAACGGAACACCATCGTTGATCAGGAGCAGCTGGTCGGCATGTCGCCCCGCCGCGCCCTGCAATCGGGAACCATTGTGCGGGCAGGTGCCGTCCGTCGCCCGGTTGTCGTCGAGAAGAATTCACTGGTCAACATGTACCTGATCCGCGGTGCCCTGAAACTGACCGCACAGGGCCGTGCGCTGGAGGCGGGCAGTGAAGGTGATGTGATCCGGATTCAGAACACAACCTCCAAGACGACCATCGAAGCCACCGTTACCGCACCGGGGACAGTTACCGTCGCCGGCATCGGTGGCCGCCTGACAAATTGAACGATAACCCCGTTCAGGAGAGCTTGAAATGACATCCCCTACCCTCGCACAGACAGCACGGATCGCCGGTCTGACCGCCCTGATGCTGTCGACCGCAGCCTGCAACACGCTGAGCCGCCTGTCGGAAGTTGGCTCCCAGCCCTCACTGGCAGAGATTGAAAACCCGACACAGCAGGCGAATTACAAGCCTGTCAGCCTGCCCATGCCACAGCCCGAGATCGCCCGGCATAACTCCAACTCGCTCTGGCGGCCCGGCGCGCGTGCCTTCTTCAAGGACCAGCGGGCAGCAAAGGTCGGTGACATCCTGACCGTTACCGTCTCAATTGCAGACAGCGTAACCACCCAGAACAAGACCGAACTGAACCGGACAGCCGGAGAGAATGCCGGTCTCGATCAGTTCCTCGGATATCAGAATGCGCTGGGCAGAATTCTGCCGGAATCGATCACCCCCGCTTCAGCGATCGATTTCGATTCCCAGCATGTTTCGAACGGTGAAGGCAAGATCACCCGGAACGAAACTGTCAGTGTGCAGCTTGCCGCAATTGTGACCCAGGTCCTGCCAAACGGTAATCTGGTAGTTCACGGGCGGCAGGAAGTTGGCCTGAACTATGATGTCCGGGAAATTATTGTCGACGGCGTGATACGCCCGGAAGACATCACAGCATCAAACCAGATCAGCCATGACAAGATTGCCGAGGCCCGCATTCGTTACGGCGGACGTGGCCAGATCATGGACCTTCAGTCACCGCGCTGGGGCCAGCAGATCTACGACATCATCTTCCCGTTCTGATCTGACCGGGAAGATGCCAGAAAAAAGCCCGCAGCTTTATCGCTGCGGGCTTTTTGCTGTCCGGAGACAAAATCATCAAACCACGTTAGGGGTTCACGCTGTTCCTAGTCGTCGCGATGCGTCCGTTCCATACGTTCATGGCGTTCCTGAGCTTCCAGGCTCATGGTCGCGATGGGACGCGCTTCCAGCCGTTTCAGGCTGATCGGCTCACCGGTCTCTTCACAATAACCGTAAGTGCCATCATGAACGCGCTTCAGTGCGGCATCGATTTTCGCGATCAGCTTGCGGGCCCGGTCACGGGTCCGCAGTTCCAGAGCCCTGTCTGCTTCCGCAGAAGCCCGGTCAGCGATATCCGGCTTCTGAAGATCGCCTTCCTGCAGACTGGCGAGAGTCTCGTTTGATTCCGCCAGAAGTTCAGAACGCCAGCGCAACAGCTTTTCTTTGAAGAACCGCCGCTGACGCGGGTTCATAAACTCTTCGTCTTCCGACGGTTGATAATCAGGGGGTAAAGGGAGGTCCATGAGCTCCATGTTCACTTTGTTCCTAACGCCGGTTAAGTCCAAAAACATTACTTTTCTTGATTATTGGCGGCGGAATATAGAGACGCCCTCCACGACCTGCAAGCGCCGATCAGTCACCTGACGAAACGAGTTCGTGAAGATCATAAATGATTGTTTTAACTGACCTTTGGATTGTCAGTCCCGCCCGGCCTGCTATCTGCGCTGCAGCTTTGCCAGCTCAACTTCGGTTCTGAGCTCAATCTGGGCGATCAGATCTTCCAGTTCGGCATCCCCGCTCTGCCCCTTCCGGGACCGCAAAGCCTGTGCCAGTCGTCCGAGCTTCTCCATTGGTATGGATCCGGTCAGCAAACCGAGTCTGATCTCTTCCAGGCCATCCAGCAGACTGCTGCCATGGGTAACCGCACGGCGCCGTGCCGGCCGGTCCTCGGCATCCGGCGCCTCCTGCAATGACAGCAGTCCTCCAACGGAGTCCACCGAAGCCATGCTCTCCATCTCCGGCGTATCCTCCGCCGAAGACAGTGACGTCAGCGCCTCGGCAAACGAGCTGCCGGACTTGCCTTGCTTCTTTGTGGTTCGCGATGGCCCGCCTACACGACTTGAGCCACCAACTTTAATGCCATCGGACATTCAACGTTCCTCCGCCTGCATTCAGACTCACAGGTTACAACGGCAGACTGTCACACAACACTTAAATCCCCGTGAACACGGCTCAATGACAGGCGGCAATAATTGCCGCTGAGCGGAAACAGCTTCCCTGAAAGCAGAGCCTTTCACAAAACCAGAACCCCAGAGAAATAAAAAATATTCAGTAATTACAATGCACTGAACATCTTTCCGTTTATGGCACGACTTTCGCATTAACAGTTGCGGGCGAGAGACGTCCGGATTGACAGAGATGAGCAAGAAGATGCTGAAGCCGTTCAAACAGTTCCTCCACTCCAAACCAGTTATCCTGGTTGCCCTGAGCCTCGCTCTCACGGTGATGTCCCTGACCCCGGCGGATGCCAATTCGCGGATTAAGGATATCGCCGAATTTGAAGGCGTCCGGGACAACATGCTGGTCGGCTATGGCATCGTCGTCGGCCTGAACGGAACCGGTGACACGTTATCCTCTGAAATCTACACCCGGCAGAGCCTGATCGGCATGCTGGAACGCCTCGGCGTCAACGTTCGTGACTCTGCCTCCAGCCTCTCCTCACAGAATATTGCAGCGGTTATGGTGACGGCATCCCTGCCGGCCTTTGCCCGTCAGGGGGCACGGATTGATGTAACAGTCAGCGCACTCGGCACCGCATCCAGTCTGCTGGGCGGCACCCTGCTGGTGACCCCGCTGATCGGTGCTGACGGCGAAGTCTATGCCGTCTCGCAGGGGCAGGTCGCAACCGGCGGCTTCACCGCGGCCGGTGCTGCGGAAACCATCACCAAGGGTGTCCCGACCTCCGCCCGTATCGCTAACGGTGCAATCATCGAACGTGAAATCGGCTTCGAGCTGGAAAGCCTGCAAAGCATCCGGATCAGCCTGCGTAACCCTGACTTCACAACGGCCCGCCGACTGTCAGATGCCGTGAATGCCTATCTCGGCACTGCTGCTTCACGGCCAACCGATCCGGGCACCGTCTTTCTCAGCATTCCCTCGAACTACGAGAACAACGTCGTCGGATTGCTGACCGATATCGAGCAGCTGCGGGTCCAGCCGGACCAGCTGGCCCGCGTCATCATCGACGAACAGTCGGGTGTGATCGTGATGGGCGAGAACGTCCGGGTCAGCCGCGTTGCCATAGCCCAGGGCAACCTGACCATCCGGGTGACAGAAACCCCACAGGTGTCACAGCCTGAACCGTTCTCTGCCACCGGCACCACGCAAACTGTCAACCGCAGTGCTGTCGAAGTCGATGAAGGCCAGGACCGCAAGCTGACCGTCGTTGATCCGGGTGTCAGCCTGCAGGATCTGGTGGATGGCCTGAACACTCTCGGTGTCGGCCCCCGCGATATGATTACCATTCTCCAGGCCATCAAGGCAGCGGGCTCGCTGCAGGCCGAAATCGAGGTGATGTGATGTACGGCGAAAGCGCAATTTCACAGGCGGGCATGAACCTCGCCTACCGTCAGCCGAATGTCGCAGCAAAGAATGCCCGGGCCGGCGAAACATGGGAAGCCGCCAAGGACTTCGAAGCGGTTTTTATCTCCAGCATGATACAGCCGATGTTCGAAAGCCTGGAAACGGACGGCATGTTTGGCGGCGGTCAGGGCGAGAAGGTTTTCCGGTCAATGATGGTCCAGGAATACGGTCGCAAGATGGTTGATGCCGGCGGTATCGGCCTCGCGGATAAAGTCTACGAAGCCATGCTTCAGGCTCAGGAGGGCAAGTGATGGAAATGAAAGACCGGATGCTCACCGCGATCGAGATCGCCGAACAGCTGAGCGGCATGATGTCGAACGAGAATGAAGAACTGCGGCAGCACAAGATTGAAGCGGTCAGCGCCCAGCAGGAACGCAAGGATGCAATGTCGCGTCAGTACGAAGAACTCATCCTGTCGCTGCGCCTTGAGCAGGAGCGGCTGAAGGATCTCGATGAGGAAATCCGTGAGCGCTATCGCAGCGTGGCCGGCAAGCTGCAAACCATTGCCGGTGAAAACGAACGGCTGATCAAGGCCACACTGACCGCCGGACGCCGCCTGATGGATGCCATCATTGATGCCGCGAAGGAAAAGCGCGCTGGCGGCGCACAGACCTATAACGCCGGCGGCAAGGTCAACACTTATGAGCGTCCGGGCGTCAGCAATGTATCGCTGTCCATTGACGGCAAGTTCTGAGGAGGATTAAGCCATGTCACTGACATCAGCACTCTCCACCGCCGTCAGCGGCCTGCAGGCCGCTCAGCAGAACCTGCAGCTGATTTCGAGCAACATCTCGAACGCGAATACCGAAGGCTATACCCGCAAAACGGCCACCCAGCAGAACCGTACCGTTGCCGGTATCGGCCAGGGCGTCACGGTTTCCAATTATTCCCGGCAGGTCGATCAGAGTCTGCTGCGCCAGATCAATGGCGAGACGGCAACATTGCAGCGCCAGAGCACACTGGATACCTATTACAACCGCCTCCAGGCGGTCTTCGGCACGCCCGAAGCAAACAGCTCGGTCAGTCACCTGATTCAGAGTATGGCGGATGCTTTTGAACAACTGGCTGCCGACCCGAACAAGACGCTGACCCAGCAGGGTGCCGTCACCGCGACGTCGAACGTACTCACAAAACTTGATGACATGAGTACCGAGATTCAGGATCTGCGCGAAGCTGCGGATAAAGAGATCGAAGACGCGGTCACCACCCTGAACAACACGCTCTCCACCATTGAAACCCTGAATACGGCAATTTCCAAAGCCGTAGCGGCAGATACGCCTTCTTCAGACCTGCGTGACAGCCTCGACATCGCGATCAAGGAAATCTCCAGCTACATGGATATTTCCTATTTCTTCAAATCAGATGGACGGGTTGCAATCTATACCCAGAGTGGCCGGCCGCTGGTCGACGAGACGGCATCCACCCTCAGCCACACCGCCTCCTCGATCTCGACCTCGACCGTGTACCCGACCAACATCAATGCGCTGAATGTTGGTTCAACCGACATCACGACCGAACTGCGCAACGGCAAGCTGAAGGCACTGGTTGATCTCCGTGACACGGAATTGCCGAACCTGCAGACTGAGCTGGAAACGCTCGCATCGACCCTGCGGGAACAGATCAACATTGTCCATAATCAGGGCACCGGCTTCCCGCCTCCCCAGACACTTACGGGCACGCTGAACACGACAGGCCTGCCGAATGCCAGCGATGATCTCACATCCGCGTCCGGCACATTCCGTATCCTCGTATCGGATGCCGCCGGCTCACAGACAGAAGCCTTCGTCGTGGACCTCACCGGCGACACGAACATGGCGGACATTCTGGCATCCATCAACGGGGCCGCAGGGAACACCACGGTTACAGCCAGCGTCAACGCCACTTCCGGCGTGCTGGAACTGACCACCACCGGCACCGGAATCTCAATTCAGGACATCGACAGCGCCATTACCGGCACGGCCACGACGACAGCTGCTTTCACCAGGTCCGGCAGTTTCAGTTATGTCTTCGGCATGAACGATCTCATCGTCGCGAATGACGAGTTCAACGAAGCCGGCACCATGAGCGTTCGCAGCGATATCGTCTCAACCCCGGCCCTGCTAAGCCGCGGCCAGGTCAATACCATTCCTGCCGGGCAGACAAATGCCGGAGATTTCTACATCTCCGAGAACGACAATGCGGTCGCCCAGCTGCTGGCAGACAAGTTCACCGACAATATCAGCTTCTCTGCATCAGGAAATCTGGGCGCCACATCAGCGACCCTCTCTGAATACGGCAGTCAGCTGGTTTCCGAGCAGGCAGCCCGTGCCACAGCCAACAACACCAACCTCGACTTCCAGCAAACATTTGTCGACCGGCTGGATGTTCAGCGATCGTCTATCAGTGACGTGAATGTCGACGAGGAACTGTCGAACCTGATCATCTTTGAACAGTCTTACGCAGCCTCATCGCGCGTCATTTCCACGACAAACCAGATGTTTGACGAACTCATCAACCTCATCTGACGGGTTCCAGGAGGAATCGAACCATGATATCGCGTATCGGATCCTATACATTCACATCTCAGAACACGAGCCGGCTGATCAAGTCGCAGCAGGAACTGATTGAACTGCAGGTCCAGGTTGCCACGGGCAAACGCTCGCAGGATTACAAAGGGATTTCGGCTAATTCCCGTCAGCTGATCAATCTGGAGAACTCGGTCAAGAATGCCGAGCAGAATCTGGCACAAAACAACCGCGTCGATCTCGACATCAAGGCTTACAACGCCGCGATCGAGGCTTTGACCGACCTCGCCTATGAAGCCAAGTCGCTCTATAACAGCAGTGTCGGCTCCGGCGCAGATCCGACGGATCAGGTGTTTGACCCGCGGGAACGTGCCTTTGACCTTCTGAAGGAAGTCGAGGCGCAGCTGAATCTGAAAATCGACGGTGACTATCTGTTCGGCGGCGGACGCACGAATGCGAAACCGGTTACCCTGCCAAATGATCAGGCAACCCTGTCCGCTGAAATTGGTGGCGCCGGACAGCCATACGAACTGAACGGAACCGCAACAGCCTTTGTCGATACCGCCCTGAATCAGACTTACTACTACGATGGCGACAATATCGACCTTACCTATCGGGCCAGTGACGATGTGGAACTGGACTTCGCCATGCGGGCCAATGAAACGGCCTTCCAGGATCTCATTGGCGCATTGTCCGTGATGATCGACAATCCGAATGCCCATCCTGACCCGGCTGACGCGGCGACCGTCGACTTCGTCGAATCATTGCTAAGCAACGCCATTTCAGAACTTGGCACACAAGCCCAGAAGCTGGGATTTGCCGCCAACCAGTTGCAGAAAGTCAATGAAGGCCTCGAAAGCTTCATTACCTTCACCCAGAACGAAATCGAGGAAATCGAATCCATTGATCCGACCGAAGCCGTGGTGCGGCTGCAGCAATCCTCGCTTAATCTTGAAATCAGCTATCAGGCAACGGCGCGGATCAACCAGCTCAGCATTGCGAACTTCATCTGATGACGACAGAACAAACCGGCTTGACAGTTGAACAGAATTGGGGCAACTAAAGGCTACGGATAACTCAGGCAGAGAGTCCGGCAGCCAGAAAGGGCTGCAGTGAAACCTAGAATGAGGACTTCATTATCATGTCAAGTGACATTACCCTTGCATCATCAACACGTACCAACCTGCTTTCGCTGAATAAGACCTCACGTCTTATCGGTCGTACGCAGGAACGTCTTTCCACTGGTCTTAAGGTCAACAGCGCCCTTGATGACGCTCTCGCCTTCTTCCAGTCAGAAGGTCTCAGCAACCGCGCAGGCGATTTGGCCAGCCTGAAAGACAGTATTGACCAGGGTATTTCAACCCTGAAAAACGCCGTTCTCGGCGCCGAATCAGTCTCCGAACTTGTCGAACAGGCAAAGGGTCTTGCCCTTCAGGCCAAGCAGACGACGGACACCAGCGAGCGTCAGAACCTTGCCAACCAGTTTAACGTCCTTCGCAACCAGATCACTGACCTTGCCAACGACTCAAGCTATGGCGGCTCAAATCTGATTGGTCAGACGGCAGATAACCTGATCACCACCTTCGACGAAGACAGCGATCACAAGCTGACGGTTACCGGCACCGCGCTGGACGCCACCGGCCTTTCGATCGAACTGGCAGCTTCGAACTTCGGTTCCGATGCCAACATCGATGCGGCGATCTCGGATCTTGATGCGGCCCTGACCGAAGTGCGTAACGTTGCTTCCACGCTTGGTTCCAGTAACAGCCTGTTGCAGATCCGGTTCGACTTTACGGAGAACCTGATCAACACCCTCGAAGAAGGTGCCGGCAAGCTGGTCAACGCGGATCTCAACGAAGAATCAGCCAACCTGCTCTCCCTGCAGACCCGTCAGCAGCTCGGCGTCGTGTCGCTGTCGCTGGCTCAGCAGTCCGAACAGTCGGTGCTGTCGCTCTTCTAAGTCGGGCGAACATACAGTTCCGGAAACGGGGGCTTCGGCCCCCGTTTTTTTATGCCCGGGTTATGGATTCAGAATGACCGTTCCGGCCATATCTCGAAGACCGGCTGAACAGCGGCACCAAACCGGAATTCAGATCAGTGGTAACCGAAATGATGCATCAGGGCGCCGCAATACCCCTCAATTTCTTCAATCTCGGCTGCGGTCAGATATTCCGATGCCGTGCCAATACGGGCGGCCGACAGCGGCTTGCCATAGCTTTCTGAAAAAGTCGGGTAGTCCGGATCTTTCATATGGCCTGCCGACGCCCCCTGCCAGAGGTTATCCAGTGCATTATCCGGAAAGGTCAGACCGGTAAATTCCGAAAGCCCGGCAATAGCCGTTGCGGGGTCGGTCACCAGATCCTCATACTTAAAGAATTTCACCCGGCGCTTGAAGGCTGCCCCCTGACGGATAACCAGCGGTGCATAGGCGCGGGCATAGACATCAGACAGCTTGGCCATGTCCCGACCTGCATCAGACACGCTGGAGGCCATACCCGCTGCACGCTGTTTCTCCGCAGCCCTGGCCATTGAGGCAATTGTATCTCGCGGATCGCGAACGCTGACGACAAACCGCGCCTCCGGTGCAAGCTCGAAAAACTCCGGGAAATATTCCGTACTTGCCGGATTCTTGACGACAAGAGTTTCGACATCCGGATGCATGTCGCCCAGATTGCTGATCATGCTGTCAATCCAGACTGAAGCAACCTGGCGCAGGTTTTCCTGATCCCGGAAATACTGGTGATGCAGATCGTCGAAGGTTTCCAGCCCCCACCGGTACATATGTGCCAGCGAGGTCAGCAGGGTCGCCTCATCAATCAGGTCGTTGGTTCGCTCGCCTCTGCACAGCAGGGCCTGCAGCACAGTTGTGCCGGATCGCATGCAGCCGCCAACGAAAATGGTTCTCACAGAATTCTTCCTTCAAGCTGATACGCATCAATACGCATTGTGGACAACCCTTCCTTAACGGTATCAGGTCACTATTGCGTCTGATGGCGCACTGCGCCACCCTGATGCTGTCTATAACAGGATATACCGGGCCATGCCCTTAAAGCTGACACTTAAACCAAACGAAAAAGTTCTGATCGGCAATGCCGTGATCGTCAACGGTGATTCCAAGTCGGAAATCATTCTGTTAAATCAGGTGCCGTTGTTGCGTGAACGCGATATCATCACCGAAGAAGAAGCCGACAGCATTTCAAAGAAGATCTATCTGACGATCCTGAACATGTATGCAGAACCGCAAAAAGAGCAGAATTTTCATTCGATCTATTTTGATCTCATCAAGATCATGCTTGATACCTATATGGATAAAGAGCTGTTGTTGAAAATTACCGAATTGTCAGAAGAAATTCTTCGCGGGAAACACTATGCCGCGCTGAAGAAATGCAAAAAGCTGATCAAATACGAACAAGAGGTGCTTAGTCATGCCGGCTGACGCAAGTGGTATCGCCGCCTACCAGGCGACACAGAAGAAATCACTGTCACCCCGCGAAGTCGAGGCCATGGCCTTCACCAAGGCTGCGCTGATGATGGAAGACGCGCAGAAGTCACCGGATGATTACGATAAGTATGCACAGGCGCTGCGCTTCAATCAGTTGCTCTGGACCATTATCCAGGCTGACGTGACCGATCCGGCAAACCAGCTGCCGCCCGAGCTGAAGGCAAACGTCGTCAGCCTGTCGATTTTTGTCGACAAGCATACGGGTTCCGCCCTGCTTGAGGGTAAGCCTGAGATGCTGAATGTGCTGATCAATATCAACCGGAATCTGGCCGAAGGGTTGCGTACAAACCCTGGCGAAGCCCAGGCGGAACAAACCCCGCCGGAACGCCCGGCTTTTGATATGCCTGATTCTGCATGAATGGCGGGGATGCCAGTAATCGGGATACATTGATCCGGGTCTTCATTGGCTTCGACCCGCGGGAGGAAGCCGCTTTTCATGTCCTCAGCCGTTCGATCCATGCACGGGCAACTCAGCCGGTCTGCATAACCCCGCTGGCACTGGATCAGATGTCAGAGGTGATGTGGCGTGAACGGCACCCGCTACAATCGACCGACTTCTCTTTTTCCCGATTTCTGACGCCCTATCTGGCCGGTTTCGACGGCTGGACCATCTTCATGGACTGCGACATGCTGATGGTCGATGACATCGCCAATCTGTGGGCGCTGCGCGACGACCGCTATGCCGTAATGGTGGTCAAACATGACCATCAGCCAACAGAAGCAACAAAATTTCTCAATCAGCCACAGACCAGTTATGAGAAAAAGAACTGGTCGAGCGTGATGATGTTCAACGGGCCACGCTGCACGGCGCTGACACCTGAATATGTCAATACTGCCTCCGGTCTGGAGCTGCATCAGTTCAAGTGGCTCAACAGTGATGATGAAATTGGCGATCTGCCTCGCCGGTGGAATTATCTCGTCGATTACTACCCTCATTCGCCCGATGTATCCCTGCTGCATTACACAACCGGCGGGCCCTATTTCGACGATTATGCCTCCTGTGATTACGCCGAAGAATGGTTTCGCGAGCGCGATGCCACCCTGTTTGTCGATCAGGCGGCAAAAGCGGCTGCCGATAACCGGAAGCGGGCGAAAAATTCTTCCGTCTAAACCGTTCCAGATTAAGGTTACCCCATATGGTTAGCATTCCGCTGGAGATGAAACTCACCTGCCCCGATTGCGGACATGGTTTTTCGGCCCATAACGAAATTGACGATCAGATGATCCGGAAACTGTCGGCACTGCTCGACGCCGAACAGCTGAAAGCAAGGGTCGGTCAGAAATGGAAAGAAGACGACGCTGACGCCGCCCACGGCCGTCGCGAATATGAAAGCTATGAAGCTTATCTGTCGCACCAGAAGGGCAAGCTCGGCACCATCGGCTGGCTGGACCAGTATGATATCGACTACCGGCAGCAGCTTGCCGCAAGACTGAACCCGATCAGCAAAGACATCAAGGGCCGGTCCGTCATCTGCCTTGGCGCCCGTATCGGCACGGAAGTAAAAGCCTTCATTGATCACGGTGCCTTTGCCGTCGGCATCGACCTCAATCCGGGTGAAAACAACAAGCATGTCGTACATGGCGATTTCAATCATCTGCAGTTCGCCGATGGTTCTGTTGATTTCGCCTTCACCAATGTCTTCGACCATGTGTTCGAGATTGAAAGCTTTGTTGCAGAAGTCCGGCGGGTGCTGAAACCGGGCGGTATGATGATTGCCGATATCCAGCGCGGTTCAGACGAAGGTTTCCCGTTCAAGTTCTGGGAATCATTCAGCTGGAAAACTCTTGATGATCTGCTGGCTACCCTTTCCAGACTGGGCCTTCAGGCAACAACGAAAACCGACATAAGCTATCCGTATCCCGGACAACATGTCCTGTTCTCAGTCGATCCGGCTGACTGACGAATAGCAGGGAGCATCACCCGGTGTCTGGCAGCGCAGTCTCCATCAACGTCGTCACCTTCTTCGTCGACCTCGGCCCAAGACCGGGCGGCTTCGATGAATATGCGGTACTCGGGGCAATGGCATTCTCTGCGCGCCAGAGCCTGCCCGGTTGCCGCCTGGTCGTCCTGACCGATCAGACGACTGTTATTCCTGACAATATCGGCGCAGATGAAATCATGCGTTTTGATATTCCACGGGAACGCCTGATGCTTTGCCGGATGCAGGCTCAGCGCGCCTTCCTTGCTTCACCCCTCTATGATGCACCAACGACTTTTGTAGATACCGATATTGTCTTCAATCACTCGCTGATGTCGGTCTTCGATCAGCCGTTTGAGGTTGGCCTGACTTATCGAATGGACGGTTTCTGCCGCATTGACGGACAGGTCATCAATATACCGATCAATGGCGGCGTAATGTTCTTTCAGCCCGGCCAGCGCAAACCAGCCCTCGCCTACTATCAGCGGGCACTTAAGGCACATATGACCCAGCCGGAAAAATATTTCGCCTGGGGCGGCAACCAGATCGCCCTGCTGGACGCCGTCGGCCGGGATGCATTCTTCAGCCGCAACGGTGATGACACCACCATTGACGGCACGCACTACCGCTTTTTCCCCTGCGAGACCTTCAACCATACGCCGCCAGCGGATGCCATCCCGGGGCCGGATGAAGCCCGGGACAGGCTGGTGCTGCACTTCAAGGGCAAACGAAAATCGGCAATGGCTGATTATGTTTCTGCGCGCTGGCCCGGCTGATGGCGCTCGCCCTTCCCATCATTCAGACCATCGGGGCAATCGTCGATAAATTGCCCGCCGGGACTCGCCGTCTGAAAGTCCTGTCGCTAGCACACCCCGACCTGCTGATGTCTGTCGATCAGATACCCCGTGTGTTCCCACATCATGACCCGGAAAAAATACAGCCCCGGGCTGATTCTGCCGATGTTCGCAAACGACACGGGTTACCTGAGAGCACCGGCGATTTACCGGATACCCGCAGCCTGTTTGATGCCATCGGCTGCGACATCACCATTGTCGACGTTGTCGAGGCCGGAGATGTTGACCGGATTGTCGACCTGAATGAGCCGCTTGACCCGGATTACCGGGAAGCCTTTGATCTCGTGCTGGATCCGGGAACGGTCGAGCATTGCTTCAACATCGGACAGGCCATACGCAACGCCGCCACATCAGTCGCCGCTGGGGGCTTTGTGCTGCACGCAAACCCGATGAGCATGTTCAATCACGGCTTCTACAATCTTAACCCGACCCTGTTCTATGATTTCTATAACCAGAACGGTTTCGAAATTCATCTCATCGCGGCGATGACCGGACCCGCAGCAGCACGGAAGTTCGTTGATGTTCCCGCCGTCAAAAGATTTCGCAATGCCCCGCCGGAAGCCCGTATGGTCTCTGTCGCACGGCGTGTGGAGGTCCGGGAAATCGGCTGGCCGACCCAGACAAAATACGGAGGCAAGCCCGGTTGATTGACCCCCGGCTGATCCAGCGCAAACAGTTGCTGTTCGATGCGTCAGTACAGGAAACCGGCGGGCGCTTTGCCGAAGCGGCCCGGACCTATCAGAAACTCATCGAATTGTCAGAGCCCGATGCCCGCCTCCTGCATCTGCGTGCCGTCGCCTGCCGCAAGGCAGGGCTGTCCAGTGAAGCAAAGCAAGCCATAAACGCCGCCATTCAGCTGGCCGGCAGGTCCCCTGTGCTGGTCGGTGAACTGGCAGAACAGGCTGCAGAATCCGCAGACCTGAAGGCTGCACTGGCATATCTTGATCAGGCCCTCAAAGATCCGGCTGCCAGCATAGACATGCGCGTCCGGCTGGCAGAGCTGCAACTTGAAGCTGGTGATGCCCTGAGGGCCACGCACTCCGCCCATCAGGCCATCGCTGGCGGTGCCGGAATATCTGCGCAACTGGTCCTTGCCCGTGCCTGCAGAGCCTGCGGCAACTGGACAGCAATGCTGGAAACTGCCCGGCAGATACTGGAGATCAAACCGGGCCATGGCTACGCAACCGGGCTTGCCGCAGAGGCCCTGCTAAACCTCGGGGAGTCAGAGAAAGCTGCTGACCTGATGCAGCAGGCTGATGAGACGGCTCTGGCACTTTATGCAGACGCTCTTAAACAGAATGGAAACCCCGCACGTGCCGCCGCCGCTTATGCGGAAGTCCTGCAACAATCACCGGATGATACCGAGGTCCAATTCAATCAAGCCACTGCATTACTTGCCAGCGGCGACCTGACCCGGGGCTTTCAAGCTTATGAATGCCGTTTTGACCGCCATCCGGAGACGCTGAGCAGTCCCGGGCTGCCAAGATGGGAGGGCGGGTCGCTTAGAGGCCGTCACCTGCTGATCCGCACTGAACAGGGACTGGGCGAGGAAATTCTGCATCTGCGGCCACTGGCGATAGTCACAAACGAGGCCGCTTCCGTAACGCTGGAGATAACAGACCGGCTCATACCAATGGTGCGTCGCGCGCATCCCGGTATAACCGTAGTCCCCCGGACGAACCCGCCACATCCCGCAACAACGGCAAGCCATCTCGACTGTTTCTGCCCGGCCGGTGACCTGCTGCGCTACCGCTCTGACATTGCCGAAACCACATGGCTGGCTGCCGCCCCGGACGTCATACGGGAAATTTCCGACCGCTGTCCCAATGCAGATAACACCCCCGCCGTCGGGCTTTGCTGGAGCACGGAACGCACGCCCGCCGCAACGTCAAAGTCCATTCCGACGCCTCTGCTGCGCCCCCTGTTGCGCCTGACCGGTATAAATTTCGTCAGCCTGCAATTCGGCGAATCCGGCCTGACGGAAGCACGGGCACTGGAACAGTCCACCGGCAGGCCGCTATATCAGGATGACAGTGTCAATGCGCTGAAAGATCTGGACCGGGCCGCAGCGCAGATAGTCGGACTCGATCTGCTTATCTGCATCTCAACCACCACGGCTCACCTGGCTGGCGCCCTCGGCAGGCCTGCATGGGTTCTGCTGAATACGCAGCCGCTCTGGCACTGGTTCGCGCGGGGAGACAGATCACCCTGGTATCCGGGCACCCGGCTTTACAGACAACGGGACTATGGTGACTGGCGCCTGCCGCTCACGCAGATCAGACGTGATCTGGAAGTCTGGCGGGATCAGCGGCTAGACCGGTGATCCGTGGTCATGCTGACCGCGCCAGTGTTCCAGTGATTCCTTCGGCATGTCGCCGAAGTAAATTCCCTGCATCGGCGCCTGGAACGGCTTTTCCGTTGCGCCTTTTTTCAGAACACAGGCAATCTCTGCCATTTTCGGGATACGACCGGAGGCGGCAAGTGTGACGAACTGCTCACGGGTCCCGATATCGAAAATCTTGAACGGGCCGTGCTGACCAACCGCGAGAACACAGACCTGATAGTCATTGGCCTCAGCCAGATCGAAGAACAAAGTTGGCTGGAAAGTAAAAAATCCATGGTCCGGCCAGCCCAGCATCGGAGCGGAATGAATCATCAGCCCATCGGGTGCCGTCGCATCATGAATCGTCTTGAACACCTGATAGACGTTAAACACATGTTCTGCAGTGCCGATATTGGTGACCACATCATATTGCTGATCAAGATTCAGCGGCTCGTTCAGGTTTGCCCGAATGGCTTCCGGTCCGCCATGCATGTCAACGGCCGTATAACTGCGGTTGTTGAACACAAAATTATAGAAGAACTGGACCAGTTCGAAGGATTTGAACTCGCCGTCCCGCCGGCCGATATCCATCAGCTCGGCTGCGACTTTCTCAATTCCCGCCTGATCATCGCCAAAGGCCTCGGTGATATGGGCGCCGAGGATTTCCATCGGGACATCCCCGTACCAGTTCTGCTGACCGATCTCCAGAATGCTGGGATTTTCCGGCAGCAGTGAACTTTTCCGCAAATTGATGAGGACGCTGTATTCAATGACTGTGATCGCCATGATGTACCCTGTTCAGTCAGATAGCCGGCATCGTGCGATCACGACGCGCTGCCATAAGCATCGTCAAAAAACCTTTCCAATTCTCTAAGGCATTCCGCCCTCTCAAACAACCTGCCAGCGCCATTTCGCACTCTCGATTGTATCTCGCTGCGCCAGCTGCGGTCGCCGGCCAGTCTTACGGCTGTCCGGATATATGCCTCCGGCGTATCACAGATTGTTTCCGTAACACCGCAGACCCGGTACATCCCGGCACTGATGCGCCCCCGCATGAAACGGCCCGGCAACATCACCATTGGCTGGCCCAGAGCAATGCTCTCAAGCGCCGTGTTTCCCCCGCTCCACTGCGTGGTATCGAGCAGCACGTCCGCCTTCCCGGTCAGTGACAGGAAAGCATCATAGCCAAGCCTCGGCAAAAAACGGATCCGGGAGGCAACATCGGGGATATCTCTCGCAAACCGTTCACGCAGTAAACCGGACCAACTGGCATGCCCCCCTTCCACCAGCAGCACCTCACCCTGTTCGTCAGCCCGCAGAATACCGGCCAGCAACGCATCAAAATCAGGCTGCATCTTGAACAGGCTCTGTCCGCAGAAATAGCTTCTCCGGGCCGGATCAAGTCCCAGTTCCTCAGGCGAAAAGACCCGCTGTATGGCGGGTCGCTGATAAACAGTCGCCGGACCGCTGAGACAGAACAGTTTTTCGCTGTAATGGCCGGTCGGGTTCTCTGCTTCAAATTCTGCGCCACTGATAAAATAATCGATGCTGTCGATTCCTGTCGTCAGCGGATGTCCCCATGCGGCGCACTGAACCGGGGCCAGACGGGCATGGGCCAGAAAGTAGGTCAGCGGCTCCATGCCAATGTCCGGATAGACAATGATATCAGGTTTCAGGCTTTCGATGGTCTGACAGGCGCCTGCGATATCAGGCGAGGCGATATGAAAATGATCAGCCGAGCCTGCAATCTGCTGTGCCACCGGGTCTTTCGGTGCCGCGAAGCCAACGACATGAACCTCAAACCGTCTGCGATCGAGACCCGCGATAAAACCGCGCTGCAACTGCCCGATAGTATGCGAGACCAGATGGCGCGAGACAAAACAGACACGCAACCTCTCAGGACGGGATCCTGCCCCTAACAGGCTGGCAGAGACATGGTTCAGGCCGGGACAGAGCGACCGGTAGAGGGCTGAGAGTCCAATCTGGCGCTCACGTTCATCCTCACCGTGATAACCAGGGTAAAATGCCGGCCCCAGCCCCGCTGCCAGTGGATCCGCAATCTCAGTACCCCCCGTTCTGAGGGCCTTCAGATTCTCATCAAACCGGGATCGCAGGTCGACAACCTCATCCACCCCGGCGACAACGGGCGGATGCGCCAGCAGCTTCCTGATGGCCCAGACACTATCCCCGGTGTTGCGATATGCCTCTGCCAGTGCCGCTAGAGCCTGACCGGTTTGCCCCGCATTCAGGGACAGTTCCGCAAAAAGATCGATGTCTGCGCACTCCGGAGAGGCAGCGAGGATATCTGCCGCCTCGCCCGACCGACCCAGCCTGTCGAGAGAGACGGCGATGACACGTACCAGCGCCAAATCCCCCGGATTGTCGGCCAGTCTCTCCCGGGCCGCCGCAAGTGCCGCTTCATAGCGACCGGACTCCCGCAAGGCGATGGCACGATTGCGGCAGAGTTCCGCCCAGTCCGGCCTGAGCCGAAAAGCCTGTTCGTAAGCTTCAACCGCCGCATCCGCCTGCCCCAGTTGCAGGCAGGTATTCCCGAGATTGAACCAGCCATTGATATGTTCCGGTGCAATTGCCAGCAGCGCCCTGAAGGTTGCCTGTGCCGCGGCCAGATCGCCGGCAGTCTTCTGAGCCGTCGCAAGATTGAAGCGAAACTCCGCATTGCCCGGCACCTTGTGGCTGGCCATTGCGAAAGCCCTGATTGCTGAAGCCGGATCGCCAGAGCGGGCCAGACAAATACCCAGCGCATTATCGACTTCTGCGCCAGCACCCACCGTCTGTAACTGCCGGAGATAACCGATCGCCACAGTCCATTGCGCTGCCTTCATAGCCGCATCGGCGCGGATCAAAAGATCATCGTGACCCTGATCTGCCGTCATTCAGTTCATCGCCCGAAAGGTATCGTTAAAGGAAAACAGGTAATCATAAACCCCATTATGGTTGGGAAAGTCTTTAGAAACACCCCGCAACACGCTATTCTGCCTTTTATCGACAGAAAGTCGGTGCCTTTACGCGGGATACCGCGAACCGCTTTGGAGCAGAATGCGATGAGCGCTTATATGAAGCCGCAACATTCGGTGTTGCGCATCACGACCTTCTCAGCCTGTCACTTTGAACCCTCAGGGAGGGCCTTGCGATGACCGGCATGATTGACCATACCAAACTCATTCTCGATGGCACGAAGATCGCCTGGCATGAAGACCGTGTTGCTGCCTGGAAACGGGGAGAACGGATTGCGCCGGTAACCATCGACATGGCCATGACCCGCGCCTGCAATTACGGCTGCCATTTCTGCTATGCCATGCTGCAGGAAAACGACAGGAAGGTCATCGACCAGAAAGTGATGTTCGAGTTTCTCGAAGATTGTGCCGAAATCGGGGTCAAGGGCATCAGCCTTGTTTCCGATGGCGAAAGCACGATTTCTCCGGCCTTTGTCGACAGTGTCGTCAAGGGTGGCGAACTGGGCCTTTCCATGGCCTGCGGCACCAACGGATTTGTCCTGAACCGCCGCAAACTGGAACAGATCCTGCCGCATATGACCTATATCCGGATCAATATTTCCGCCGGTGAGCGGGAACGTTATGCCGAAATCATGGGTGTCAAAGAAGCCTGGTTCGACCGGGTCTGCCAGAACATCCGCGACATGGTCGACATCAAGAAAAAGAACAATCTGGATGTCACCATCGGTCTCCAAATGGTCCTGATGCCGGAATATGCCGATCAGGTCATTCCGCTGGCGAAGCTGGGCAAGGAACTGCGCCCGGACTATCTGGTCATCAAACATTGCAGCGACAATGAAGACGGCGACCTTGGCGTTGATTATGCCAAGTATGTCGAGCTGTATGATCTGCTGCATGAGGCCGAGACCTATTCCGACGACGAATATCAGGTCACCGTGAAATGGTCGAAGATCGAAGACGGCGCCAACCGCAACTATCAGCGCTGCTATGGCGCGCCCTTCATGATCCAGATTTCCGGCTCCGGGCTGGTTGCCCCCTGTGGCATGCTGTTCAACGAACGCTACAAACGCTATCACATCGGCAATATCTGCCAGACCCGGTTCCGCGATATCTGGGCTTCAGATGCATACTGGGAGGTCATGAACCATCTGGCCTCACCGGATTTCAACGCCCAGACCATGTGCGGAACGCTTTGCCTGCAGCATAAGGTCAATGAGGCACTGGATGCACATCTGAAGGGACGCCTTGATCTCGGCACACCAGACGGTAAGCCGCCGCAACATCTGAGCTTCATCTGATCCGGAAGGCTGGACCTGATGACGTTTGCGGCCGATACGGAACGATATGAAGGCGGATACCTGACCACGGCACGGCCAGCCCGTCAGGATGCAGCGGCGATCCTCTATACCCCGGATGGTCGCTACCTGATGCAGTTGCGTGACGACAAGGCAGGGTTACGTGCGCCCGGGCACTGGGGCCTGTTCGGCGGCGGGGTAGAGCCGGGGGAATCTCCCCGGACCGCCGTCATCCGGGAGCTTCAGGAGGAGCTGGAATTCATGCCAGACCGGGTTGTCTGGTTTGCCGAAACAATCGTGACGGTACCGCAGTTCAATGTGGAGCCAACCCACAAGATTTTCTTCTCGATACCCGTCACCGAATCCGACATTGCCAGCATGACCCAGCATGAAGGCTCTGACATGGCGCTGATGCCGGTTGCTGACATTCTTGCCCGGCCAAAGGTCGTACCCTGGGATATTGATCCGGTGATCATGCATGCCCGGCTGCCGGAGGTTGTACCGGAAGCCGCAGAACGCTTTGCCACGAGCCGTCTGTCATGAGCGATGTGGTACAGCTGATCAATGAACGCCTCCGCGCCGACAACGAACGGCTGATTGCCGGTTTTGGTGCGCCGGCTCTGCCTGTTACCTTCATTCTGTCGCAGGCTCGGGCAGCCTCGACACTGTTCATTCAGGTTGTCGCCAGTTGTTATCGCATTGGCTATGCCTCAAACCTGCTGTCACGGTTTTCAGACGCACCCTATATCGGCGCACAGTTGCAGGCGTCACTGGAAGACCCTGACTTCACCAGCAGTTTCCGAACCGATTTTGTAACCTCCGGCCCGGCCGAACCGCATGAATGGGGCTGGTTCTGGCGCCGTGCCATCGGCTTACCGGAAGATACCTATTACCTGCCAGAAGGGCAGACCGTCGATATAGCTGCCCTGACCCGAACACTGGGGGGGCTGGAACAGGCGCTGGGCGCACCCCTGCTGTTCGACAACATCTTTGCCCAATGCAATCTGGACCATCTGCGCGATGCCATGAACAGGTTGCTGACTGTCCATCTGCATCGCGATCCGTTCTATGTCTGTAATTCGATCCTGAATGCGCGGTTGCGGCGTCATGGTGACCTTTCCGTCTGGTATGGCAATTGCCCGCGGGATTATGATCGCATCCGGGCCCTCACCGACCCGGTTGAACAGGTTGTCGAGCAGGTCTGGTCAACGGAACAGGAGATCGCAGAGATTGCGGCAAAACAATCCCCCGGTCAGCATATGAAGATTGATTACGATGACCTGTCATCGGACCCCGGCGGCGTTGCGGATCGCTTTGCAGCCAGCCTCTCAGACCTCGGCACAGACCTGACCCCGCGTCTGACCCGCCCGAAGATGCTGTTTACATCCCGAAACCATCCCGATCAGGTTAACCCGGTCTTCGCAGACCGGCTTTGCCGCTGTTTCAGGGCCCGTTTCGGATATCTGCCGCAAGGTATCGCATGAGCACCGAACAGAATTTCGCCGGCGATGGCTATGTTGGCCACCGCGCCCTGCTGGATCAGGGCTTCTGCCGCGAGATGCTGCGCAAGGTCCGGGCAACCCGGCAATTCGATCACTCCCTGTTCTACAGCGAGCAGGAGTTCACCGAACTCAACCCGGATGCCTATAACAAGAACCCCCGGCCCGGCATGAACATGCTCGACAGTCTGGTGCAGGAGGCCGCGGCAATTGAGACCCATCCCGTCATCACCAGCACCCTCAACCGGCTACTGGGCACAGGCTGGAACGTATTCCGCCGGAAGTTTGTCTGCGGCCTGCCGGAACCGCTGATACCCGACTGGATCGCAGACCGGATGCGGGGCAAGCCCTCGAACAATCTCGCCCACTTCATCCGGCCCGAATTTACGGACATCACCTATTTCTACGGTATCGATTTTCATCAGGATATCGTCGACTGGCGCGACCGGGATGCGGACTTCCTGACCATGTACATCTATCTGGAAGATGTCGGCCCTGATGATGCCCCGCTCTATATCATGCCCGGCAGTCACCGGCTTGGCGCGGCGGTCTTCCCGCACCGGCTGGAACTGACTGACAGATCAGCAGATCACTGGCGCTACGCCAATGACGAAGGGGCCTCCGGCGATTTCAGCCACCGTATCCTCACCGCAGAAACCGGATCCGTCTTTTGCTGGCATGCCTGCCTGCTGCACGGCACCCAGCCAGACCGTTCTGTCCGCGAGCGTTTGTCCCTGCGTTATCTGATAGAGCCCGGCGAAGGATTTGAACGCTCGGAAATGGCAGCAGTCAATGCGGCCCTTAACGGGCCATTACGGCTTTCCGTCCCCCGTGAAGACCTGAATGAGCGTGGGCTGCCGAAGGTCTCACAAAACCTGCTGTTTGATCTGCAAGCCGGTCACGCATCGTCAGAGGGTGCCCGATAGGCCGGGAAGAACCCGGTTCTGCGCAAACTCTGACCCGTCGCCGCCTCCCGTGATTTGACCAGCTGGCGATAGACATCCGGCAGGAAGGTGCGCGTTGCCCAGCGATAGGGCGTGGTGATGTTCGAGAATTTCGACTTGTAGGCCAGCAGGCTTGGCTGCCCGCCCCCGAGATGCAGCCATTCCAGCCCCGCCGCCTGTGCATCAATGGCCGCTGCATCAAAAGCAAAGTCATTTGGCCGCAGATCCAGCTTGTCCGCCACACCGTGACACAGAAACGCGAAGCGCCAGGGCGGGTCATCCAGATAGCAATGTGCGCCGCAGACATCGCCCGACGGGTCACGCACCATGAAGATCCGGATATGGTCGCCCAGCGCCGCAATATAATCTGTCGGAAAGTACCAGTAATCATCAGCCTGAAGCCGGTCGAGATTATGATGATAAACATCAATGAAAGCAGCGGCATCACGTACCGGCTCCATAGTCAGGCCATTGCCGATCCCCTGACGTACCTGACGGCGCCGGGTCACATGATAGCCAGCCCTGACCTCCTCCGGTGCGCCGATCAGCGGTACGATGACATGCTCTGCCGGTCCCCGAAGGTCAAAATCGCTGAACAACGTCGTATTGCGAAACAACATGGGATGCAGGCGCATGAATTCGCTGACGATGGCATTCTCGACGCAATATTGCCGGAAGCGGAGATCAAACGCTGCCGTCAGCCGGGCCTTCGCTGTCGCATCCCGCGTGCTGAACCAGTAGCCACCAAATTCGTAAGCCGAGATCAGATCGCGCCAGTTACCCCTGGCATCAACCGCACGGGAAATATAGGGATGGATAACCAGACCATCCCCGTCTTCCCAGACCGCCAGTTCCGCACGCCCGTCAGGCTCCAGCATGGCACCGGCAGCAAGGTAACTGCCTGTTGCCACCACACTGCCATCCACCACGCGATCATACAGCGCATCCCATTCGGCAAGATCCGTCACCAGCGTGAACCGGCCCTCAGTCCGGCCTTCAGGTGAGGATCTGACGACAGGCATCAATCACCCTCCCCTGATCCCGCACCGACAATTCAGGATAGATCGGCAGCGACAGGGTTGAACCCCAGAGCCGCTCCGTCATCACATGGCTTCCCGCCGCCGTATCCGGGCACAGCAGATGCAACGGCATCTCGACCGGGCGACGCACGGCAATTCCATGGGCAGAGAACTGCTGTATCAGAACCTGCGGATCGCCCTCAACCCGGACCAGAAAACGATGCCAGGCGGATGAATTACGGACTGCGGAAGTTACGAGCCCAGGGGCAATATCATCCAGCGCCGCAATATAAGCTTTCGCCTTCTCTGAGCGAACATTCAGCGTCTGCGGATAACGGGCAAGCTGGCTCTGTACCAGAGCAGCAGTGGCATTGCCGAGGGGATAGAAATTTGCCCGATAAGGCGTCTCCCGGAATTGTTTCTGCGCCCGGACACCAGCCATCAGTTCAGTTGTCCGCACCAGCACCATACCGCCCTCGCCACCCGCGACCGGCTTTGTTGCCTCAAACGAGAAAACGACGATATCGCCAGACAGACGATGTGCGGGATTTTGCCAGTCCGGGAAAGTCTGGGCGCAATCTTCAATCACCGGCACCCCGAATGAACGCAAGTCGGACATATCCCGGAACATGCCGAACATCTGGGCGGTGATGATCGCCCGGGTCTGGCTGGTCAGGGCGTCGCGGACAGCGCCCTTATCGATCATCCAGTCCCCGGCAACATCAACCGTGACACCGCGCGCACCAACATGCTCAACCGCCGCCAGCACCTGCGCACAGACATAGGAAGGCAGAATGACATCATGTCCCGGACCGACGCCGCAGGCTTTCAGCGCGACAACCAGCGCCTGACTGCAAGACCCGGTCGCCACGGCACCTGCACCGCCGAACTGTTCCGTGAACCAGTTCTCCAGATTGCGGACGTGGTCCGCCTCCACCAGCACCCGCCCGCGCAGGGCAGACAACACGGCGGCTTCATCTTCTGCCGTAATCTCCGTGCGGGTATGTGGAATCAGCGGATGCATCTGCAATCAGCCCTAGAGGAAGTTCCGGTGATAGGGATCGGCATCTCCCGGTTTTACCACCGTATGAACGAGGTGGTTAAGCGGGTGATAGCGGCAGCCACCAGGGCATTTCGAGAGGTCGAGTTTATTCGAGAGATCGAGAATATTGCGTTCCACCTGATCCAGATCATCATCCATATGACCAACCGGTATGCGATGCGGTGCGCAATAAACCAGACTGCCATCTTCATAGAGATTCAGGTTGAAGAACCCGGCGACACAGCGGTCATATTGCAGAACATTCCTGTCCGCTTCTTCCGACAAAATCTGGAAGGGCCGGAAATGGATTTCAAAATCCCGGCTTTCGATATCCTTTCTGATCCGCCCGACTTCCGGCGACAGCTCTTCCAGTGTCAGCACATTCTTCTCGATCCGCTCCCCGACCGATCCCTTGTTGAAGACCGGCTTCACGGAGAAATAATCCGCACCGATTTCACTGACCCGTCGGGCGCTTTCATACATATCCGGCAGGTTACGGTGGTGAACCGCATACTGCACCCCGATGGTCGGGCGGTCACTCCGGCGGCGTTTGATGATTTCCGCCATGTTCTCCATAATCTTCGGGAACTGCGTCGCCGGTACATCATGCATTTCGGCATGCATGTCCGGTGACCCGGCATCCAGACTGAATCGCATGAAGGTAAACCCCTCCAGCACCTCGTCCATGACACGGTCCAGCAGGAAGCCGTTGGTGAACATCCCCTGCTCAATGCCCATTTCATGGACAGAACGGAAAAGATGCTTTGCTTTGGGATGCGCCGTCGGCTCCCCGTTGCCGACATAGCTCACGGCTTTCAGACCGCGTGCAGCCCCTTTCTCAAGGAAGGTCAGCAGCTTGTCGACATCCGTCAGCTGCACATCCTTCTGCAACTGCGCATAAACAGAGCACCAGAGACAGCGGTGATTACAGAGGTTTCCGAGGCTGATCGTGAGATGAACCGGGAACTGGGGTTCCCCCGCCTGCATCTTCTGCAGCCGGTCAAAGTGATAAATGACTTTATCGAAGCTCAGGATATCCATGTCCGGAATCTTCTTTCCGTATGTGTGCGTTACGGCTTGGCCGTAAAGAATAAGATCATTCTGACCTTATCACCACTATAACACCCTCAGGCTCTCTATCATCAAGTTTCTAAAATCATGTTTGTTTCTTGCTTCACTGACTTTTCAATGCACTGCATCAGTGAGTTCCGGGTCGGACGACAGAAACAACGACATTATAAGACTGTTTACACCGGCAGCTTTTGTCGATGTCGGATGCTTCGGACCAAATCGTTGATTTCAGGGATCAGAAACTGTGATTGTAACTGAAGGAGGACGCGGAAAAGCCTGACAGGCCGTACCAACACCTGCTGCCGTACCATCAACAAACCCCATGGCCGAGCCTGTATTGAACTGTACTTCAATAAGCGGCATAGGCCCCTTGCAGGTATAAGGAGAAGACAAAGGATAGGTAATTGTCGCGGTGCCCGCACCATTCGCCTTGGTCATGTTGACAGCGGTATAATCAGCCTGAACGATAGTCGAGAACCCGACATTCGGAATGACAAAATTTGTCGGCGTTGCCGTGCCACCTACAGAAGCAGCATAGACCGCCGCATGTCCGCTCGCCTGCGCTGCATTGCTGGTTCCGCAATTGTCGCCATCACCATCGGTCCATGTACCGCCAACGCTGATGGTCGTTGAAATGGTAACACGGACATGAGACCAGGTCTGATGCAGAGGAATTCCTGATATATCAACGTAACCACCAACCTCAGCCCCAGCGGCCGCCGAGGAAATGTCAAAGCTGCTGGAACCAGATCCAATAATATAGGACGTGGCGCAGCTAGCATCCTGACACAGTTCGATCTGTGAGATTGTTATCTGGTAGGTCGAAGGTTGAGCAGCCGTCCCCGGAATTGCAGATAAAGACGGGGAAACAGAAGAAAACAATCCGGCAAAAGACAGAATTCCAACGCCAATAAATTGCTTCATCATGACCCCCTTGTAATAACAACGCCAGAGGACAGACGTTCAACGATGATCTTGTTTTCACGCTGAACCTTATCCAGCCGATATTCAGACATATCCCGCATCATCCAAGGGTTTTCAGAAACCCATTCAGAACTCATCGCAACAGGACGGTTCAAAGCCATCGCAAAACGGAGCTTGATATAACCCTCGTTATTATTCCCATCCTCGATGAAATTATCGCTGACAAGACCAGCCTCAAGTTGCAGGTTCTGGTGAAGGTCCATCTCCATCCCCATTTCCCAACCTTTAATATCTTCCGTATTTCTGTTTGTTGACCACCAGTAGCGACGCCCATGAACACGCGCCCAGGGCAAATAGGGAATTTGTGCCGCCAGGCGGATATCATGGCCATCAAGAACCTCTTCAAACGAGTTCACGCCTGCTGAATGGCGGTTACTTGCCCGAAGGTAATAGTTTGTTGAAAAATCCAGCCCGGCCCATTTCGCCTCGGCACCGGCGCTTACTCTTTGGTGATTGTATTTCCAGCCATAATCAAAAAAACCGTTCACCCCAACCAGCACCTGATTGTCAAAAAACAAACGCCTGTAGCCAAGTCCTGCATTTGTCACATCCCGGTCAACGCCCAGATAACGATATCGCCGCTGACTTAGCTGGGTAAAAACAGTGTCCTGTAAATCTTCGCTTTCATACAGCGGGAACACGCCCAGTATGGAGTATTCCGGTGTGTTGTTTTCATTAACACCCCATTCAAATTCCATATGTTTGAGCCATTCGGGCAGATCATCGCCGATCTGTGGCAACCAGAAATCGACGGCTCCTTTTCCGAGGGCGACGACGGCTCCCACTTCATTACCGTTTGAGGCCTGTGCAATAGAATCGGCTAATCCGTAACTCAATCGCGACAGAGCAGCTTCGCTCTCAGCGCCGGGAGTTCCGAGCACCCATGAATCCGATCTCGGTTCATCGACAAGGGAATAAGGATCAGCAAACGAGGACGGAACAAGCAGAAGCCCGCCAAAAAGAACTGCAGCCATCTGCAGCACCACGCCCCTCTGAACAAACATACCCACACACCAGATAATATCCCACCAGTAAAATCCTTCCCACAAAAATCCACAGGCAGTCAAGCATGTTAAATGGGAAAATCAGCATGAATCGGAAAATAAAAATAAACCACAAATACTTAAAGAAAAAAAATTATTAATAAGGAATTGGCTGTTTATATAAAAGAAATATTTTTAAAGATTGAAAATATTTCTTTCAACAATCTGGTTAACCCACGATAAGTTTCTTCTAAAATACATGTTTCCTCACGCCATTTCGCACAAGATTGTAGGTTTTATTAAAACCCGAACCGCTCTCATAACAGCTTTTCGACGGATCAGATTTCCGGAAGCACGCTTGTTTCTGAGTGTTCCTGACCTCGTCAGTGTTACACTGTCAGGGAATCACTGAGCCAGATGATCGGAAACGCCGATATGGGAAAACCGGTTACACCGGAAGCATTTGCTGCTGTCAGACGCTCCGATCTTGAAAGACTGCCGGCCGGGCAGATGGATGCCTATGCGGGCTGGTTTGGTGGCATGGAGCATAAGGGTGTCGGACGATCCTATGCCGGCCTTCCCGGCCTGATCGCCTATATGGATACCGTCAACAAAGCCGCTTTTCCGCTGCCGTTCGAGGCTGATCCCGCAATGGTGGCTGACAGCTTTGCAACAACAAGGCGGGTTTATGAGAGTCTGAGTTCGGACGGACTTGATGTCGAAATTCCAGACGCCCCGATGGAAGTTGACCGGCATACTGCCGGTGATTTCATGTTCCAGAACATCTACCCGGAAACTCCGCGCACAAGGGTCCGTCGTATTCTTGACTTCGGACCGGGTGTCGGTCGTCAGATGAACATCTGGTCCCGGCGAGTCCCCGACCTCTGTTATGTCGGAATGGAAGCCATCGAGAACAGTTATATCTGCCAGTCCGAATATTTCACCCGCGCCAGTGACCTGCCGGTTCATGACTATGTCGATAATCCGGATGACTTCGAGATTACCGAGACGTCGGGTATCTATCATCTGCCCACCTGGCGGCTCGACAAACTGCCGTGGAATTTCTTCGACCTTGTGATTTTCAGTCAGGTCCTGCCGGAACTCGGGGCTGACCTGATCGTGGAACTGCTGAAAACCCTGCCCCGCATACTGAAGCCCGGCGCACAGTTATATATCCGCGACCATGATCTCAGCTGGCTGCCCGGTCATCGCTATGACCTCGACGCGGAATTGCCAAAACTGGGATTTCATCTGGAGTTCCGGCCCTATTTCATCGACCGGAAGGAAGTTCACGGCATTCCCCGTGTCTGGCGACGGACGGACCCGCGTATCAACTACCGCCCTGTTGCAGGGGGCTAGGGGTATGCTTGGCGACAGACCGGAAAACGCCTATGATCGCTGACGTTCAAAGGAACAATCCCTCGTCCATCCACAGGCAGAAGGCCTCGTAACATGGCGACACGCAGCAACCGGCCCGTTATTCTCGTCTATCCGGATACTGATCTGGAGATGCCCGGCACCTATGCACTGCCGCTGAGCGTGCTTGCCGTCGCCTCCGCGCTGTACCGCGATTATGAAGTGGTCATCTTTGACCAGCGAACTGACCCGGAATCCAAATACAGCGATGCCCTGCAACGCAATCCGATCGCGGTTGGCATCTCGACCATGACCGGTACGCAACTGATTCACAGCATGCGGTTTGCCGGCATGGCAAAGGATCTCGGCATCCCCACCATCTGGGGTAACTGGCATCCGACCCTGCTGCCGGAACAGACCGCCGCTCACCCGCTTGTCGATTACGTCATCACTCATGAGGGCGAGGAGACATTTGCGCATCTGATCCGCGAAATCGAAGCGCATGGCAGCGTTGATCAGAAAATATGGCGCGGTGTTGTAGAGGACTGGAACAGCCTGCCGCCGGTTCCCTATCATCTCGTTGATTGCGAACAATATCTGTTCAATGCCCAGTTTCCCCATGCCCGGGTGCTGCCCTTTACCTTCAGCCGGGGATGCCCGTTCCAGTGCGCCTATTGTGCGACCGGCAACATGCTGTCGAAATGGCGACCGCTGGCCGTGCAAAGTGCTGTTGAGCGGATGATGGAACTGGTCGAGCGGCATGATCTCGACATGATCAAGTTCACGGACGAAAACATTACCACTAACAAGAAGGTGTTCGCTCCTCTGGCAGAGGAAATCGGTGGCCGCTTTGGCTGGATGATCCAGAGCCGGCTGGACTGCATCGACCGGGTCGATCTGGACATGCTGGAACGTAACGGTCTCCGGCTGCTCTCGGCCGGGCTTGAATCCGGCTCACCCCGCATTCTGAAGCTGATCAAGAAGAAGGAAACGCTGGAGACCTATCACGAGGTCAACCGCAAGCTGGGCCAGACAGGTATCCGCTGTACCTATAACTTCATGATGGCCTTCCCCGGTGAGACCTGGGAAGACATGATGATGACGGTCGATCTGGGACTGCGCATGATCGATGACAATCCCAATGCCTTCCTGAACCCCTATTACACCTTTGTCCCTTATCCGGGCTGCAATCTGTCCGAACAGTTCGAACATCTGCTGCCGCAGGATCTGGAGGGCTGGGCACAGTTTGACCGCTTCAATGCGCAGACGCCCTTCAGCCAGGAATTCCAGTTCGAAATATCCAACATCGCCTTCTCCTCGAAATATGTCGGACGCAGGTTCCTGAAGAAATTCCCCGGCAACGACAAGGTCGCAGACCTGACCGACCGCATGACATGGGAATGGCGGCGAAAGAACTTTACCGGCGATGTCTGGCACCGTTATCGCGAGGAAAACGCCCAGCTGATGAAAGACCTGTTTGGCGACTTTGCCTTCGATGCTGTCATCAAGGATCGCCAGAAGGTCACGAACAGCGACCATGACATGCAGAAATTTGCCGAACGGAAAGAGCCGGATGGCAAACTGCCTTACGCTGCCGCAGCTGTCCGCCCGCGGGAGCGGAACACAACCCGCCACGGAACATCTGCTTTCGTGAATGTCGGCTCCGCCGATTACTGATTGTCTGCGTGACATGGCTTTTCGTTATCCACCGTCATCACCGCTGACCCCTGCCCAGGTTGAGGTCATGTATGACGCGCTGATTGCGCAACATCCCGTCCTGCCAACCAGCCGCGATCTGTTGTCAGACTTTCTGGAAGACATCTGCAAGCTGCTGCCGGCCGAAAATTCGGTAAAAATCAGGGCCGTTTTCGAGAAACACCTGACCATCGGCAAAGGGAATCAGGATATCGCCCCGTTGCTGGACCGGCTTTGCCAGCAACTTGAGCCGATAGGTGCCGGGCCACTGATACGCAGATATGGCCTGCGGGCGCAGTCGGAAGTCATGTCCATGGCAGCGGGCATACAGGCATCGCTCGATCAGGGACGGCAAAGCCTGCGTGTCGTATTTATTGCAACAAAACCCTATTTTCAGGTTCTGCGGGAAGCGCAGGCCTTACAGGATCAGGGCATTACCTGCGCCCTGCTCTGTCTCGACCATATTCCGGCTGCCATGCGCCCCGGATTTGACGCAGCCTTTGTCTCGGTGACCGATGGCATCCGGAACCCGACCGTCCTGACTGAAATGATCAGCCATCTCAACGTCGATATCTTTCATGTTCAGTGTTGGATGTGGAGTTACTATCTGGCCCGCGCCACGATCGAGCGAAAGCGCAAGGCAAAGGTGGTCTGCGAGGTCTATGACTTCACCTCTGTCTATGCACCACGCAATGTTCTGGCACAGAACTGGCCCCGCGAAGTTGTCGATACCGATCTCGGAATGGAAAAATATCTCTGCCTGAATGCAGATGCCGTCATTCATCGCTATCACCCTGACATTGATGATGAATTGCGCGAACGACATGGCGGGCTGACCAGAACCTTTCATGCCCAGCCCTGGCCCGCCGCAGACGTTACCCCCCGCAATCCGGCGAAGCTCTCTGACAGGGATGGTATTCTCCGCATGGTCTATGCCGGAGGTATTCTGGAAAAAGAAGGCTGCCCGGCGGAACTGTTTCCGATCCGGACCATGCCGCGAACCTTCCGGTGCTTCCTGGAACAGGGATTTCATATCGACCTGCTGCATGACCCGCACCGGCCGCTGGCGACCTCTGATGGTGCCGCCGAATATCTTGCCCTCGCGGAAGAGTTTCCGGGCTTCCGTCTGGTCGACGGCGTGCCACCAGACAGGCTGCCGGAGGCACTGTCCGTCTATGACTTCGGCATCGTCGTCACTCATATCGACCGGGATGTCCTGCAGGTTGGACCCGGCCTGATGCGGGGCGCCGTCGGCACCAAGGTCTTCGCCTATATCGAGGCCGGCATTCCGTCAGTGGTCTGCAGGGAATATGAATATACGGCCTGGCTGGTGGAGCATCACGGCCTCGGTATCGCACTGGAAACCGCAGAGCTGGAGACAGCCGGAACCCGCCTTCGGGCCCTCGACCGTGGTGAGATTGCGGCCAGCATTCTGGCCTTCAACGAAACACACAATATGTCCCGGGAAATCCCGAAGCTGGTCAGCCTGTATCAAGAAATTACGGCCGGCTAGACCAGATGCTGTCCGCCGGTGACGAAAACCTCCGTCCCCGTGACATAGCCGAAATCCTCTCCGCATAACCGAAAAATAGTGGCTGCCACATCCTCCGGGCGGCCCATCCGTTCCATCGGAATGCGCGGAATAAGTTCTTCATACTCCGGCTGGATCATTGATGTCGCAATTTCACCCGGCGCGACCGCATTGACCCGGACATCAAGCTGAGCAAATTCCACCGCCAGCTCACGGGTCAGGGCAGACAGCCCCGCCTTCGATGTAGAATAGGCCGAGCCCGCAAAGGGATGCACATAATGCCCGGCAATCGAGGTAAGATTGACGATGGCTCCCTTCCCCCGTGACAGTGCCCCGGCAAATCCCCGGCACAGTTTCAGGGGAGCAAAGAAATTCAGCTCGAAAACCTCACGCCAGGCATCCAGATCGCCGTTCAGACAGCCCAGACGCTCACGATAATCCGACTTCAGCGAGAGGGCGGCATTATTGACCAGCGCATGCAGCGCCCCGTCCCCGATGATATCGTTGGCCTGCTCAATAAAATCCCGGGTGCTCTCGCGTTGCGACAGGTCGGCGACGATATGGTCTGTCCAGTTCGGGTCGGCTTTGCAATGCGGCGGAATGTCCTGCCGGGCACAGGTAATAACCCGCCAGCCTTCGTCACTGAACCGTTTGACGGTGGCGTGGCCAATACCCTGACTGGCACCGGAAAGGATCAACGTCTTGCGATCATCATTCATGGCGCGGATTATGCTGTCCGAGCGGCGAATAACCAACGGGAAAAAACGCGGTGTGTGCGCGCTACGAGAATAAGACAAAACCAGAGAAACTGATCGAGCTGTTTGATCTTGCGACGCTTCCGTCCTCAAACTTTCCCGATGGTGATATCCGTCCGACAGACCGGGCAATTCTGGTCACCGGAAAAGGTGCCACCGTTCAGCCCTGGGGAATTCCCTCCCCGTGGGATGCAAAACCGCTGATCAATGCCCGCAGTGAAACCCTGACTGAGAAGCAGACCTTTCGCCCTCTCCTGCAGCAGCGCTGTCTGGTTCCGGCAACTGCCTATTACGAATGGCGCAAGCTCGGCAGCCAGAGACTGAAAAACCGGATCGAACGCCTTGATGACGGAATAATGATCTTTGCCGGCCTGACGGACGGCCAGCATTTCACGATCATCACCTGCTCACCCGGACCGGATGTTGAAGCAATTCACAACCGCATGCCGGTCATTCTTGCCCGCGACGCTGCAAATGACTGGATCGACAGCAGCAGATCATTCGATGACTGTCGCCGCATGCTTTATCCCGCCCCCGCCCGGACCCTGCGGGCGACAGAGGAAACGCCGCAACAGACAGACCTGTTCGGCTGATACAGGCTCCCTTTCGGGTAAAACCCGCTGCAACAAATCAGGAAGGGTCCGGCTTCAGGTCGGGATGGGTCTCGTCAAATCCGGCAGGGTCTTCGTGAATGATCACCTCCGCATTCGGAAAGGCTTTGATCAGCCGCGCCTCGACTTCCTCGGACACACCATGCGCGTAAAGCAGCGGCATATGCGGGTCGAGGTCCAGATGCATCTGGATAAAGATATCAGGACCGGACGATCTGGTGCGCAGGTCATGAACCCCCTGCACATCCTCGTTTTCCAGCACCAGCGAGATAATACGCTCCCGGTCTTCATCGGGAAGTTCCCGGTCCATCAGTATATCCAGCGAAGACTGGGAGATTTCCCATGCGCCACGCAGAATATAGACGGAGATCAGCAGGGCGATGATCGGATCAGCAAGCGGCTGCGACCAGAAGGTGCTGATCGCAATGGCAACAACCACCCCGATATTCACCAGCACATCAGCCCGGTAATGCAGCGAATCAGCACTGATCGCGACCGATTTTGTACGACGAACCACATACATCTGGAACGCAACCAGAGCCACGGTCACGACGATGGAAAAACCCATGACCGATAATCCGACCGTCCCGCGCAATACCGGGATCGGGTCAAACAGCCGGCTGATGCCTTCGATAACCAGAAACGCAGCAGACCCGGCAATAAACGCCGCCTGCGCAAGACCAGCCAGCGCCTCCGCCTTGCCGTGGCCAAACCTGTGTTCCTTGTCCGCCGGCTGCAACGCATGGCGGACAGCAATCAGGTTCACCAGTGACGCCCCGGCATCCAGAATCGAATCCAGCAGGGTCGACAGCAGACTGACTGAACCGGTCATCCGCCAGGCAACGAATTTCGCACCGATAAGTATGACCGCCACGGCAACCGACGCATAGGTTGCCGCCCGGATCAGACGATGGTCAGGATTTGTCGTCACGGATACAGACGTTCCGTGGTCCAGCCACTGCCTTCCGGGGAGAAAATCACCCGTTCATGCAGACGGAATTTACGATCCTGCCAGAATTCAAACCGCTGCGGAACCAGACGAAACCCGGACCAGAAGTCCGGACGCGGGATTTCCCCGACACCGAACTTCGCCGTATATTCCGCGACCCGCTTTTCCAGTGCCATTGCTCCCTCAAGCGGCCGGGACTGCCGGGATGCCCAGGCGCCAATCCGGCTGCCCCGCGCACGGGATGCATAATACTCATCCGCCTCGGCATTCGAGACCGCTTCAACCGGCCCCTCGATTCGAATCTGCCGGCGGAGGGATTTCCAGTGAAACAGCAGGGATGCCCGCGGGTTTTCTGCCAGTTCCCCGCCCTTCCGGCTCTCCAGATTGGTATAGAATACGAACCCCCGCGTATCCTGCCCTTTCAGCAGCACCATGCGGACAGACGGAAACCCGTCTTTAGTCGCCGTTGCCAGCGCCATCGCATTCGGATCATTGACCTCGCTTTCCTCGGCTTCTGTCAGCCAGCTGGCGAAACGGTCGAACGGTTCGGCGAAATCGAAGTTTTCCATAGGTCGTGATCCTGCTCACAGAGTCCGGGATAGCCCTGACATATAGTCACCATAAATGAGTGCAACAGTTATTCCATTCAGATGGGAACAAATCACCTTCTGGCGGCGTTTGCCCGATTAGATAACAACAAGGATTATACCATGATATCCAGGACCATCATCGCAACAGCACTGGCTGGCGGATTGTTGCTGGCCGGCTGTACCCAGAATACCGGGAACAAGGAAGTTGGTGGCACCCTGCTGGGCGCAGGCCTTGGCGGCCTTGCAGGCGCACAATTCGGCGGCGGCACCGGCAAACTGGCGGCAACAGCCGTAGGCGTGCTTGCCGGGGCATGGCTGGGTAACGAAGTCGGCAAGTCACTGGACCGGGCCGACAGGCTGGCTATGCACAACACCACCCAGAACACGCTGGAATCGAAACCGTCAGGTACGACATCAAGCTGGAGCAACCCGGACACCGGTCACAGCGGCACGGTGACGCCACAGCCCTATTACACCAATTCAAACAATCAGTATTGCCGTCCCTATACGCAAACCGTCACGATTGATGGCCGGACGGAGAAGCTGCATGGCACGGCCTGCCGTAATGCCCGGGGTGAATGGGAACCAGCCGCTTCCGGCTGATCCCTCGTCATTCTGCGGCGGTTGCCGGTCTTGCAACCTGATCGCGGGCGGACAGAAAGTCCGCGATGGGCTGTTTCAGCAACGCCTTGTGGCTGTCATCAAGCCCCGCGCAAAGCCTGTCAAGCTGCCGGGTCCAGACGGAACGATCTTCCTCGCTGGTCTCGGCAGCATGAATCCCGCAGCCGAAGGCCTCATACAGATCATATAATGTGGCCGCCCGCAGATCGCGCGACAGCACCCATTTCTCATCTGCGGTCTGCTCAATGAAACCGGCTTCATAGAGTTCCTCGATAGCACTATGAAACTGGTCCTCTCCACGACCGGCAGCGGCAATCAGCTGATCCTGATTCAGGGTGCCGGCTGACTGGCTGTCTTCCAGCAGTGCAGACAGGACAGCAAGCGCCCGGTCCAGCCGTTTGCGCGGATCCGTTGCTGTCGTCGGATCATATTTGCGATCAGCCATCCAGTCCGGCAAGGCCGCGGTCAGCAAGGCTCCGAACAGAACCACCGTCCAGGACACATACATCCAAACCAGGAAAATCGGCACCGTTGCCATGGCACCGTAAATCGTCGAATAAGTCCCGCCGCCGATGACCACAGAGGTAAAACCCGTTTTCAGCAGTTCGAACATCGTCGCCGCGACCAGCGCCCCCACCGCCGCATGGCGCAGTTTCACCGGACGGTTCGGCATAAAGACATACATGATGGCAAAGCCGGCAGCCGACAGAATCACCGGCACCAGATCACGGACCAGTGCCGTCAGACCGGAAGCGACTTCCTGATCCAGCACCTGTGCCAGTGCATAGAAATAGCTGGAGAGCGAAAACGACGCGCCCATCAGCAGCGGCCCCATGGTCAGCACCGCCCAGAACACCAGCAGACGTCCGACGAAGGGGCGCTTCTTTTCAACCCGGAAGATCGTATTCAGCGCATCTTCGATGGTTGCCAGCAACATCACCGCTGTCGCTGCCAGGCCAACAATACCAATCGCTGTAAGCCCTGCCGTATTGCGAATGAAGGTCTGGATATAATCGGTCAGCGCCTCGCCCGTATTCGGCGCGAAATTCTCAAAGATCAGGGTCTGAATGCCATCCCGTGCCTCATTGAAAACCGGAAAAGCAGAGAGAATCGACAGGCTGATGGCCAGCATCGGCACCAGTGCCAGCAATGATGTGTAGCTGAGCGATGCCGCAATCCGCAGGCATTTGTCGCTGGAGAAGCGGCTGGCAATATACTTCAGCAGAGACCCGGCAGGCCTGAACAACATCAGCAGCGGCAGCAAACGCGCCAATAACTCGTCAAAACTGATCATTGCTCATCGTCCTCCGGATCCACACAGACGGATCATAACGAAGTTTCGCACATCCGCGAAGGCTTCACACGATTGCGCCAGCGACAATGTGTTGTAGGATGCGCAACTCAGCAGATAACGCAAGTTCAGGTGGTTTCGATGGCGGCAGTACAGGGTTTGATGGCAGGTAAGCGCGGACTCGTGATGGGTGTTGCGAACAAGCAGTCTATCGCCTGGGGCATTTCACAGGCGCTGGCCGACCAGGGTGCCGAGCTGGCCTTCACCTTTCAGGGCCCGGCCCTTGAGAAGCGTGTCCGCCCGCTGGCAGAGTCAATCGGCTCGACCACAGTATTGCCCTGTGATGTCACCGACGACGCTTCCGTTGATCAGGTCTTTGATGATCTGCGCCGCAGCTGGGGTGGTATCGACTTTCTGGTCCACGCCATCGCCTATTCCGACAAGGACCAGCTGAAGGGCAAATATGTCGATACCACGGCTGAGAATTTTGCCCGGACCATGGATATCTCCTGCTATTCCTTCACCACCATTGCCCGGCGCGCAGCCGAACTGATGGCCAGCGGTGGCTCGATGCTGACCCTGACCTATTACGGCGCGGAACGGGTGATGCCGCATTACAATGTCATGGGTGTCGCCAAGGCGGCTCTGGAAGCCAGCGTGCGCTATCTTGCCGCCGATCTCGGCGAACAGAATGTCCGGGTCAACGCCCTGTCTGCCGGACCTATCAAGACGCTGGCCGCATCCGGTATTGGTGATTTCCGCTATATCCTGAAATGGAACGAGCTGAACTCACCGCTGAAACGCAACGTGACGCTGGAAGATATCGGTGGCTCGGCGCTCTATCTGCTCAGTGATCTGTCGACCGGTGTCACCGGTGAACTGCATCATGTAGACAGCGGTTATCATGTCGTCGGCATGAAAGCCGTTGATGCACCGGATATTGCGACGGTCTGAGGAAAGAACTTGTCTGATAACAGTTTCGGACGGCTGTTCCGTTTCACGACCTGGGGTGAAAGCCACGGGCCGGCCATCGGTTGTGTCATTGATGGCTGCCCTCCGGGTATTGCCATTGAGGAATCGGAGATCCAGAAAGAACTGGAACGCCGGCGCCCCGGACAGTCCCGCTTTACAACCCAGCGCAAGGAACCGGACCAGGTCCGTATCATGTCCGGTGTTTTCGAAGGCCGGACCACCGGCACACCGCTCTCGCTGATGATCGAGAATGTCGACCAGCGGTCCAAGGACTATGGCGATATCAAGGACAAGTTCCGGCCCGGCCATGCCGACATTGCCTACTGGACAAAATACGGCATCCGCGACTACCGCGGTGGCGGACGCTCCAGCGCACGTGAAACCGCCATGCGGGTTGCCGCCGGGGCCATTGCCCGCAAGGTGCTTGGTGACAGCGTCAGCATCCGTGCCGCCCTGGTGAAAGTTGGCCCGCACGGTATCGACCGGGCAAACTGGGACTGGGATGCGGTAAACGACAACCCGCTGTTCTGCCCGGACCGTCAGGCCGCTCAGAAATGGGAAGGCTATCTCGACAGTGTCCGCAAATCCGGCTCCAGCATCGGTGCCGTGGTTGAAGTCGTCGCCAGCGGCGTCATGCCCGGTCTGGGCGAGCCGATTTATGGCAAGCTCGATTCCGACCTCGCCGCCGCCATGATGACCATCAACGCCGTAAAGGGTGTTGAAATCGGTGCCGGTTTTGAGGCTGCGGAACTCAGTGGTGAAGAAAACGCTGATGAAATCCGCATGGTCGACGGCAAACCCGCCTTTTTGTCGAACAAGGCAGGCGGTTTGCTCGGCGGCATCTCCACCGGGCAGGATATCGTACTCCGCTTTGCCGTAAAGCCGACCAGCTCCATCCTCGCCCCCCGCAAGACCATCGACCTCCACGGTAACGAGACAGAAATCATTACCAAGGGACGTCACGACCCCTGCGTCGGGATTCGCGCCGTACCTGTCGGCGAGGCCATGATGGCGCTGGTGCTGGCAGACCATCTGCTCCGCCATCGCGGGCAGTGCGGCTGATGCATCACCCCCAGTTCCATGTCTGACAAACCCTTCCGTCTGGAAACCGCCTTCCGGGACGAGGATATCAAGCCGGGACTGTTCAAGTTCCTCTCGACCATCGGACGGCGACGGTTTGACGACCGTGTGAAGGCATTGCGGGCGACAACCGCCAGCCGCCCCATGTCCGGACGACTGCTGGGCGAAGTCTTCCTGATTGAACGGGGTCTGTCCGAAGTCGCAACTTTCCTTGGCGGTCGCGCCGCGGACCGGGTCAAGCGCCTCCCCGCCCCGTCACGGGCATTGGTGGAGACGGCTATTTTTGCCACCCGCTTTGTCGACTCCCTGCCATCAGATATGCGGGAAGTCTTCGTTGATGACCTGCAACAGGCGCTGACAGGTGAACGCTCCCTTCAGACGGAATGGCATTTCCTTGGTGCTCTGGCATGGTTTGCCCGCAATGGCTGCCGTTTCTGGCTGCGTGATGACGCTGACGCACCGCTGATGGGTGGTATTGCCGGTACGGATGTTGCCATCCTGCCGGTCGCTCTTGATGCGGATGCGGGTCGACGTGTCGGACGCCGTGCCTGGTTTGGTCTCGCCGACCAGCTTGCGCCCCTGTTTGCCTCGGCCACCGGCCCGGACAATAAAGCCGTCCTGATTGCCATCGAATTCGACAATGAACCGCCGGAAGATCTGACGACCGTGGTACAGACGGTAAAGTTTGCGATTGAACAAAAGGCAAAGATCAACGCTGACGGATGGTCGGTGCAGTTCAGGGAACTCGACAAGGTCAGGCCGGGAATGGAAACCACGGACGTCCTGAAGGTTCTTGCCGAACATATCACCCCCGGCGCCCATTATGCCCTGACTGAATCCGATGATGGCCTGCTCGCCATCGCGGCATGGAGCAAGGCAAAAGACGACATACCGGCAGCCCTGCTGGCGCAGCTTGAAGAGCTGGTTGAAACCAGCGGCAACACTGTTGTTCCTGCCTTTATCGAGGAAGTCTCTCCCGACGAATGGCAGCGCCATATCGAGAATGACAGTTTCCGCGCCCGCCTGACCGATTTTCTGAACGCCCGCCCGGAAGTCACCGGACTGCGCCTCTCCCATGCCGGCCATCTGCTGACCCGGCCCGGCGCGGCACCTCTCGGTGACGTCCCTACCCTGATCTGGAACCCTTCAGACGAACGGGATGTACAGCTGATGCGGGCTGCACTGGGATAATCCCTTTTATCAGATCGTCCCCGGGATGATCTCAAGTTCATAACTTCGGATTGGAGAAGCCGCGATGTCCTTCACTGGCAAGGTCTGTTATTCCGTTTCAGCTCTTCCCGTATTAATGATACCTTAATAAAGATATCTGCCCGGACGTTGTAATAAGAGGCTGTTCAGAGAATGGTTAACAAGGCGCACAAGAACATATCTCCCGAGGTTCATGCGGAAATCATGTCCCGGCTGTCTGCCGTCGAGCAATCCCGGCATGTGCGCGTTCTTTTCGCCGTTGAATCAGGCTCTCGTGCCTGGAATATGCATTCTCCCAACAGCGACTATGACGTCCGGTTCATTTATGTGCATGAACCATCCTGGTACTGGTCGTTCAAAGATGGACGGGACGTGATTGAGGATCTGGACCGTGAGGCCGATATTGATCTGTCCGGCTGGGAACTCAGAAAAGCCGTCAGGCTGATGATGAAAGGAAACGCCGTCATTCAGGAATGGTTCAGGTCGGATATCACCTATCGAACCGATACTGATTTTCAGCGCGAAATGTTGCAGCTGCTATCATTGATCGAGCGGCGGTATGCACTCACGAATCATTTCTTCAATATCTCAAAGCGTATTTTCCGGGAGCGGGTAAAAGACCAGCCTGCCCCGAAGCTCAAGGCATATCTGTATACGATCCGCCCGCTTCTCCAGTATCTCTGGGTTGCCAACCAACCGGAACAGTTTGATCATCAGGTTATTCTGCCGCCGATCTCAATTCTTCAACTGGTGAATGAGAATCCGGTTCCTGACAATGTACGACAGGAAATTCTGCGGCTGGTCGAGGAGAAAAAAGCCGGGAGCGAAACCAGCGCAAGCCTGAGCAGGCCGATTCTGAATTCCTACATTGAAGACATTATTGAGAATCCGACCGGGCTTAACAATAAACCTTCCCCCGCTGCACGTTTAAGCAAACAGGCCGTTCAGGAATCGGACAGGTTCCTGACACGATGGATAATGATGGAAACAACCTCCGGGTCATCGCCGGGATGAATATCTGTCGGGGAGGCTGGCCAGCATCTGTTATGGCTTACGCCCGCCCAGCAGAAACTCCACATTCCCTTCCGGCCCGGTGATCGGGCTTTTGGCAACGCCGAGCAGTTCCCAGCCCATCACATCGACCAGCCAGTCTGACATATCCGCACAGACGGCCTCATGCAGGGCCGGATCGCGGACGACACCCTTCTTCCCCACATTCTCACGCCCCACCTCAAACTGCGGCTTGATCAGGGCGACCAGCCAGCCCGCCGGTTTCACCAGACTCATGGCGGCGGGCAGAACAGTTTTCAGGCTGATAAAACTGGCGTCGCAGACAACCATATCTATCGGGTCAGGAATATCGTCAGCGGTCAGGTGGCGGGCGTTCGTGCGTTCCATCACCACCACGCGGTCATCACTGCGCAATTTCCAGTCAAGCTGGCCGTGGCCGACATCGACGGCGAATACTTTTGCCGCACCACGTGTCAGGAGAACATCGGTAAAGCCACCGGTCGAGGCACCAACATCGACACAGGTGAACCCGGCTGGGTCTATGCCGAACTGGTCCAGCCCCTTAATGAGTTTCAGGCCACCCCGGGAAACCCAGGGATGGTCCGCCCCCTTGAGTATCAGCGGCGCTGCCTCATCTAGCTGATGACCGGCCTTGTCGATGCGCTTTGTGTCAGACAGCACCTTACCGGCCAGAATGAGCGCCTGCGCCTTTGCACGACTTTCAACCAGCCCGCGATCGACAAGCAGCTGATCGACCCGTTTCTTTGCCATGGTTCAGGCTATATCAGGCCCGTGCCGGCTCAATGAGGCTGGCGCTGTCGAGACCGAGGGCCTGCATTGCCGTCGCCGCAATATGCTGCGCACTCAGCCCCGCCTGATCATACATCGCATCCGGCTTGTCCTGATCGATGAATACATCGGGCAGCACCATCGGCCGGATCTTCAGACCACCATCCAGCTGACCCGTCGTCGCCAGATGATGCAGC